>NZ_JBIUAQ010000003.1:280091-376787 GCF_044547565.1 Amycolatopsis sp. NPDC052450
GGCGCCCCCGCCCCGCAAACCCTTGAGCCGCCACCCGGCCCGGCCCTACCGTGAGTCCCCCGACGCACCTCATGCCCCCCCGGGTCAGGCGCGAGACGGCTGGCTATCGATACGGATTTACGGCGCGAACTTCCGGTGCAGGACACTAGGTACAGGAAGGGGGCCTTCATGTACTTCGGGAAGGGGGCCTTCACGCGCTGTCGCTGTAGTGCCGAGCCTCAAGGTGGCGTTACTGCCCGCCAGCAGCAGCGGTTCTACCTCACGCCGGGCCGAGCTCAGCCCAGCATGCCGTGAAGGGCTCCTTCCCTACCCTCAGAGTAGGGAAGGAGCCCTTCACGGACCTGCGATCCCGGCCCGCCGCCCGCCGTAGGTACCTAAAACACGGGTTCGCTCCAACCCGAATCGCCACTCACGATCCCTGACCGAGGCGTGCGTCCCGTTCGGCGTGCTTCTTCAACGTCAGCAGCTGTTTCCGCATCATGATCAGGTCGCCCCAGCCGAGCAGGAACTCCTTGAGGCGTCCGCGGAACCCCTGCGAGGTCACGACGATGCGGCACAGCATCCGGCACGACCGCTCGTCGATCGGTTCGACCGAGTACGTCGCGGCCACCGGGCCGAACAGGTTCTCCGACTTGGCGAAGGTGCGGCCGGTGAGATGGCGTCCTCGTTCGACTTCGGTCAGCTCGAACACGATCAGCGTGTCGCCGGGCGCGAGTTCGTCGGCGCCGGGGGTGAGTGTGCCGGGGCTGCGGCGTCCCAGGTTGTCGAGCAGGTCGTAACTGTAGGGCGCGACCGAGATCTGGCAGAGCCAGCGGTAGGCGAGCGCGGCGGGCGCGTGCACGGTGACCGCGCGGTCGAAGCGGGCGACGGGGCCGTCGAGCAGGGTGTCCGCCGGCTGTGCGCGGCGGCGTTCTTCCGGGGTCGCGCCCCAGTTCGCGGGTGAACCGAAAGACATGGCCGCCTCCGTACGGTGCCGTATGGTTTTCCGTACGGTAGCGTACGTGGCGTGAAACGGAAGCTCGCACGTGAGGATTGGGCGGACGCGGCGCTCGAAGCGCTGTGCGAAGGCGGGGTCGCCGCGATCGCCGTCGAGCCCCTCGCGGCGAAGCTCGGGACGACGAAAGGCAGCTTCTACTGGCATTTCGCGAATCGGGACGCGCTGGTCGAGACCGCCGTGCGCCGGTGGGCCGAGCAGGACACCGAGGCGCTGATCACGTTGCTGGACGGCATCGCGGATCCGGAACGGAGGCTGCGTGAGCTGTTCGAACTCGTCTTCGGGGGCAAGGACGACGAGCGGGCCGAGCTGGCGCTGCTCGCGCACGCCGGCGATCCGGTGATCGGTCCGCTGCTCGCCGACGTCACCGCGCGGCGCGTCGACTTCATCGTCCGCTGCTTTCTGGAGATGGGCTGCCCGGAAACCGAGGCCCGGCATCGGGGTTTGCTGGCGTACACGGCTTTCATCGGCTTGATCCAGGCACAGCGGGCGAGCGGCGGGACACTGCTGTCCGCGGCCGAGCGGCCAGGCTATCTGGAGTTCCTGCGCGGGATTATCACCGGATGAGAGGGATCTTCCGCTCTTCGGGCGGGTGAGCCGCCGGAGCCTTCCAGCGGCGCTTCACGCCACTCATCATCGGCTCCATGACAGCCACGTATCCCGCGGCGAAGGACGATGCCGCGACCCCGATGGGCGCGGTCTACGCCGAGTATCCGCCGATGTCCCGGGTCGTCTTCCCCAGTGGTTGCGAAGGCTGGCTCGTGACCCGGTACGAAGACGTCCGCCTGATCTTCTCGGACACCCGGTTCTCCCGGAACCTGCTCGCGCCGGACGCGCCGTGCCTCATCGAACCGGGTGACTTCTCCACGGGCGAGCACAGCATCCTGAACATGGACCCGCCGGATCACACGCGGTTGCGGAAGCTGACGGCGCAGGCCTTCACCGTCCGCCGGATCGCCGCGCTGCGGCCGCGGATCCAGGAGATCGCCGACACGCTGCTGCGGGAGCTGGTCGAGCACGGTCCGCCGGTGGATCTGGTGGAGATGTTCGCCTGTCCGCTGCCCACGGCGGTCATGTGCGAGATCCTCGGCGTCCCTTTCGAAGGCAGGGAACGGTTCCGCCAGTGGTCGCGGGTGATCGTCACGCCGATGGCGTACACCCCGGCGGAAGTGGCGCGGGCCCGGCGTGACGGGGCGGAAGACATGGCGGCACTCGTGGCCGTCAAGCGGGCGAAGCCGGGAGATGACCTGCTCAGTGTCCTCGTGCATGCCCACGACGAGGACGGTGACCGGCTCACCGAGGCCGAGCTGATCGATCTGGCCACGCAGCTCCTGCTCGCCGGGCACGAGACCACGGTCAGCCTGATCGCGACCGGGATCGTCCTGTTGGCGGGGAATCCGGATCAGCTCGCGGCGGTGCGCTCGGATCCCGGGCTGACTGCGGGAGCCATCGAGGAGATCATGCGCTACGACGGACCGGCCGACGCGTCACTGCTCCGGGTCGCGCTGGAAGACGTCGAACTGAGCGGCGGCCTGGTCCGGCGCGGTGAGGCCGTGCTGGCCCACACCGGCGCGGCGAACCGTGACGAAGCCGCTTTCCCCGGCGCGTCGCGGTTCGACATCCGGCGCCGCAACGCGCCGCAGCTCGGCTTCGGGCACGGCATCCACTTCTGCCTCGGCGCGGCGCTCGCCCGGCTCGAAGGGGAGATCGCGTTCCGGGCCCTGCTCGACGGCCTGCCGGGACTGGATCTCGCCGTCCCGGCGTCGGACATCGTCTGGCGTCCGCCGCTTTCGATCCGCGGCCCCGAAGCGGTGCCGGTGACGTGGGCTACCACCAAGCGCGGCTGAGGCTTTCCAGCGTCGGTTCTTCCGGTGCGGGAAGAACCTTGAAGTACCAGGTGAAATTGCTGTAGACGTGCAACAGCGCGTACGCCAGGCAACGCCGGGAGAACTCCTCGTCCGGCTCGGCCCCGTATCCGGCCAGCAACCGCCGCAGGAAGTCCTTGTCCCCGCCCGAAACGAACAGGCCGACGGCGACGAAGTCGTACTCGGCCGCGCCTCGCATCGCCGGTTCGAAGTCGAAGAGCCCGGTCAGCCGCGGCCGTCCGCCGTCGTGGACGACCATGAGGTGGTCGCGCATGAACTCGGTGTGCAGCGGGACGACGGGCGGCGTGCCGAGGTCGACGGAGTCGAGGAACGCCGGGATTCGCGCGATCCAGCTCTCGTCGAGGCCGGTCCGGCGGTGATGCTCGACGACCTTCTCACGCTGCCCGGCGACGAACGTGGCCCAGTCCGCCGGATCCAGGACGCCGAGACGCGGGTCGTGCAGCGAATGCAGGGCGGCGAGCGCCTCGCCGAGTTCGGGAGCGAGCCGATGTTTGTCCTCTGTGGACAGTTTCGGCCAGGTGTCCTTCAGTGTTTCGCCGCGCAGGCGTTCCATGAGCACGTAACCCCAGCCGTCCCGCTCGCCGACGCCGTGCACGGCGGGGGTCGGGATCGGGAGTTTCCCGTGCAGGACCTCGAGCATCGTCCGCTCGGTGGGGAGTTCGCCGAGATGGACCGGCGGGAACAGCTTGAGCACCAGATCGTCGCCGACGGCGTAGACCGGCAGCGAGCCCTCGGTGAACGGGACGACTTCGCCGAGACCGAGCGAACCGGTCAGCGAAGTTACCGCCGGAAGCAGGTCTTGCCTGGTCAACGCGTCGAACTCGGCTTCGGTGCCGGCGGGCGGGAACGAGATCACGGAGCCGACCGTAGAGCAGTGGAGCGCGGGCGGCGACGCATTTACCCGCTGCGTTCCAGGAGCGTCCGTGCCGCGCCGAGCACCAGGCGGCAGACGTCGTCGGGATCCGCGCTGGCCAGCGGTTCCTTGCCGGTGATGTCGCGGACCAGGCCGATCCCGAGCAGCCAGGCGAGGATGAGGTCGGCCCGCAGGTCCGCGTCGTCGGCGTCGGTCAGCGTGGCGAGCACCTGCGCGTACTCCTCGCCGAGCTGCCGCCGGACCGCGGCCGCGGCGCTGTCGTGGCCGGTCGAGCGCAGGTAGGCGTCGAGTGTGCGGTCGCGGCCGGTGTCGGCCTTCAGCATGCTGCGCAACGCCGTCCCGAGCAGTTCGTCCGGTGGCGTGGTGGCGAGCTGCTCGCGCCCGCCGCGTGCCAGGACTTCCTCGAAGAGGGCGTCTTTCGAGCCGAAGTAGCGGAACAGCAGCGCCTGGTTGACCCCGGCGCGTTTCGCGATGTCCCGCACGGTCGTCCGGTCGAAGCCGCGCTCGGCGAAGAGCGCCGCCGCCGCGTCGAGCAGGGAGGCCCGGGTCGCGGCCGCGTCACGCTTGCGGACCTGCGGTTCTTCCGTCATCGGGCAAAGGCTAGCCGGACGTCGCACGGTAGGCGCATTGACGCTCACCGTGGTCGTGATTAGCGTTGTAAGCAGTTGCTTACAAACCGCCGAGCCGGGGGGTTTCCGGACAAAATGACCACCAACGACACCGAATTCATCGCCTATCCCTTCAACGAAGACGCCGGTCTCGAGCTCAACGAGGCGTACGCGGCGGCCCGCGCCACCCAGGGCATGCTCCGCGTCCGGCTCCCGCACGGTGAGCCGGCCTGGCTCGCGACCCGATACGCCGACGCGCGCTTCGTACTGGGCGACAGGCGGTTCTCGCGGGCGATGGCCGCGGAGAAGGACGAGCCGCGGATGGCGCCGGGCAGGCGGCCGGGCGGGATCCTGAGCATGGATCCGCCCGATCACACCCGGCTGCGCACGCTGGTCGCGAAGGCGTTCACCATGCGCCGCGTCGAACTGCTGCGACCGCGCGTCGCCGAGCTGGCGGCAGGGCTGATCGAGGACATGAAGGCCAAGGGACAGCCCGCAGACCTGGTCGAGGACTACGCGCTGCCGATCCCGGTCGCGGTGATCTGCGAACTGCTCGGCGTCCCCGTCGAGGACCGGCCGAAGTTCCGTGTGTGGAGCGACGCCGCGCTGTCGACCAGCCCGCTGACCACCGAAGAGATGATGGCCAACCAGGACGAGCTGCGGGCGTACATGCACGTGCTCGTCGAGCAGCACCGCGCCCAGCCGCAGGACGACCTGATGACCGCGCTGATCGAAGCGCGCGACGTCCGCGACAGGCTGAGCGAGCTGGAACTGGTCGACATGTGCATCGGTATCCTGATCGCCGGGCACGAGACCACCGCCAGCCAGATCCCCAACTTCGTCTACGCCCTGCTCGAACAGCCGGACCAGCTCGCCCGCCTCCGCGCGGACCTCGACCTGATCCCGGCCGCGGTCGAGGAACTGCTGCGGTTCATCCCGCTGGGTGCCGGAGCCGGATTCGCCCGCTACGCCACCGAAGACATCCACGTGGGTGACGTGCTGGTGAAGGAGGGGGAGCCGGTGATGGTCGCCATCGGTGCCGCCAACCGGGACGCGCTCCAGTTCAGGTCGGCGGAAACCCTCGAATTCGGCAGGGAGAGCAATCCCCACCTCGGTTTCGGGCACGGCGTGCACCACTGTCTCGGTGCCCCGCTGGCCAGGCTGGAACTGCAGGAGGCCATGCGGGCGTTGCTGCGAGATCTCCCCGGACTGCACCTCGACGGCGATATCGTGTGGAAGACACAGATGCTGGTTCGGGGGCCCCGTTCCATGCCGATCGGATGGTGAGCATGAGCTGGAAAGTCGACGTCGATGGCGACACGTGCATCGGCTCGGGGATGTGTGCCGCGCTGAAGCCGGAGGTCTTCGAACTCGAAGGCGCCACGGCGACGGTGGTCAAGGGGGAGGTGGATCCGGACGAGACGGTGCTGGACGCGGCGGATTCATGCCCCGCGATGGCCATCGAAGTGACGGAAAAGGGCGAGGTGATCGGGCCGCGGCCCTGATGACCGCTCGTTAATGCGTGGCGGTCGTCGGTGAAGAGGCGTAGGACCACAGGGTGAGCGACGACGGCTTGACCCTCCGCACCTTGACCACCGACGACCTGCCCGCACTTTCGGACATGCTCGCGCGAGCGTTCCTCTCCGACCCCTCGGAGGGGTTCCAGCACCGCGAGGGGCTGGTGTTCGAACCCGACCGTTCGCACGGCGTCTTCGACGGCGACGAGCTGATCGGGATGGGGGAGATCCTCAGCCGGAAGATCACCGTCCCCGGGGCAGGCCCGACGCCGTTCGCGGGGATCACGTCGGTCGGCGTCGCTCCGGGACATCGGCGGCGGGGCGCGCTCACCCGCGTCATGCGGGCGCAACTGCACGGCCTGCACGACGACGGCGCCGAGCCGTTCGCCGCGCTGTGGGCGTCCGAATCGGTCATCTACCCCCGCTTCGGGTACGGCCTCGCGGCGCAGTTCTTCCGCGCGAAGATCCAGGCGAAGGCGGCGTACCGGCCCGGTGTCGAACTGGAGGCCGAACGTGTGCGCGAAGTCGGCCGCGAGCAGGCGATTCCGCTGATCAAAGCGCTCTATGACAAGGAAGCACCACAGCGGGTCGGCGCGCTGGACCGGCCGGGCGCGACGTGGGAGTTCAACCTCGACGATCCGGAGCGGCGGCGCGAGGGCGCGACCGCGCTGAAGTTCGCCGTCCTGCCGGACGGTTACGCGATCTACCGGGTGAAGAGCGACTGGCACGAAGAAGGCCCGCGAGGGACGTTGATCGTGCAGGAACTGGTCGCGACCACCCCGGAGGCGTACGCGACGTTGTTCCGCTTCCTGCTCGACTACGACCTGGTCGGCACGGTGGAGACCTTCGCCGCCCTCGACGAACCGCTCATCCACCTCCTCGCCGATCCCCGCAAGATCAGCCGGTCCGCCGGTGACTCCCTGTGGGTCCGGCTCGTCGACGTCGATCGCGCGCTGAAGACGCGCCGCTACGGCATTCCGGCGGATCTGGTGTTCGGCGTGCGCGACGACTTCTGCCCGTGGAACACCGGGAACTGGCGGCTCGTCACCGACGAAGGCGGGAACGCCGAGGTGACCAGGGTGGAGGCCGCGCCGGACCTCGAACTGGACGTGATCGACCTCGGCGCGATCTTCCTCGGCGGCACCCGGCCGAGCACACTGGCCGCGGCCGGGCGGATCAAGGAACGGACGGCAGGCGCGGTTTCGCGGGCGACGGCGGCCTTCGCCTCCGACCGTGAGCCGTCCTGTCTCGAATCGTTCTAGGCCGCATTACCTGGCGGGTAATCGACTTCGCACGGTCTCCCTTGCCAAGGTGAACAGGTGCGAAAAATCAAGAGATTCCTTGGTGTGGCGGCGGTTCTGGTCAGTGCGACGGTGCTGGGAGGCGGACCGGCGGTGGCGGAGACGAACGAGGGTTGCCCGATTGTGGAGCAGTTGGGTGACTTGGTCGAAGGTGCGGTGTCCCCGAGTGCCTGCGCCTTCATCACGAAACAGACCGAGTTCGGGGCGATGCGTTCGGACACGCCCGAAGCACGGGAAGCCCGCGTTCGGTTGTACGGCACCGTTTTCGCCGCTGACGGGACGCTCGCCGAATCGGGCAGCGCCGCGCCCGTGCGCGGCAGGGCCGACATCGAGAACAACCTTCGGACCCTGCTGGGAGCCTTCCCCACCTTCCGGTTCACCCCGGTGAAGATCGTCGTGAACGGCGACGCCGTCTTCTACGAGGCGGCCAACGAAGCCGTGATCAACGGGCAGATGGTGCGCTACCCGGCCGTCTACCGGGTGGTGCTCAAGGACGGTGAGGTCACCGAGGGGCGTCGCTACCACGATCGGACGGAATGGTTCCGCCCCATCGAGAAGGACGCGCTTCGGCAACTGTTCGCCGGTGTCGCCGACAACTGTCCTCGGCGAGGGCCTGCCTTCACCGGACCGGGGCTGACGGCACCGGTGACCGACCCGCAGTGTCATCTCGCCTACCTCGGCAGGCTTTCGGGCGCGATGACCGACGTCCGGCTGGCGCCGGATCAGGCGGCCGCGGGTCCGCGTACGAAGTTCCAGGAGTACCGCGGGACCGTCCGCGCGAAAGGGCGGACGATCGACTTCGGGGTGATCGTGGGCACCGAGCACGGCATGGTCCGCTACTACTTCGACACGCTCCCGTTGAATTACGGCGACGCGGAGATGGGTGCCCTGTTCACCAAGCTGCTCACGGGTTCAGCACCCCCTGCTCGGTGACCACCGCGGTGACCAGGTCGAACGGTGTGACGTCGAAGGCAGGGTTGAACACCTCCGCGCCTTCGGGCGCGACCTTCGCACCGCCGAAGCTCAGGACCTCGCCGGGATCGCGTTCCTCGATCACGATCCCGGCGCCATCCGGCATCGCGGTGTCCACAGTGGACGACGGGGCGACGACCACGAACGGGACTCCGTGGTGCTTCGCCGCGATCGCCAGGCCGTAGGTGCCGATCTTGTTGGCGACGTCGCCGTTGGCGGCGATCCGGTCGGCGCCGACGAGCACGCAGTCCACCAGGCCGCGGCCCATCGCCGCGGCGGCCGCGCCGTCGGGCTGGATCCGGTACGGGACACCGGCCTGTGCCAGTTCCCAGGCGGTCAGGCGGGCACCCTGCAACAGCGGGCGGGTCTCGTCGACCAGCACGGATTCGACCAGGCCACGGGCTTGCAGATGCCAAACGACACCGAGCGCGCTGCCCCAGCCGACCGTCGCGAGATGGCCCGCGTTGCAGTGGCTGAGCAGCCGCAACGGCCGCCGCTCGCAGTGTTCGAGCACCACTTCGGTCGCCAGCCGGGAGGCTTCGTGGTTGATCCGCTCGTCCTCGTCGAGGATCGCCAGCGCTTCGGCGAGGACCGCTTCCGGCCCCTCCGGGAGCTTCGCGAGCGCGCGGGAGACACCCCAGCTCAGGTTGACCGCAGTCGGCCGGGCCTGCGCGACCCGGCGCGCCTCGGCCTCGACGTCACCTTTCGCGCGGGTCGCGAGCACCACGCCGAGCGCTCCCGCCGCGCCGAGCGCCGGTGCCCCGCGGACCGCGAGCCGCTGGACGGCGCCGACGAGTTCGCCGACCGTGCGCAGTTCGAGCACGCGATACTCGGCGGGCAGGACGGTCTGGTCGATGATCGTGACCGCGTCGCCGGTCCAGTCGATCGTCCTGCGCATGGCTCTCCCGTGAAATCCGGTTGTCCCGTCGCGGCCGCCTCGGTCAGGATGCGACTCGTGACCATTCAACGCCACCATCCGCCCGGTCTGCACTCCACGCCCGTCTACCACCACGTGACCATCGTCGAAGGACGACGGGACGTCCACCTCGCCGGCCAATGCCCGCTCGCCGAAGACGGCAAGGTCGTCGACGGTGACGTCCTCGCCCAGGTCGACCAGGTCGTCGCGAACACCGCCGCCGCGCTCGCCTTCGCCAAGGCGACCCCGGCCGACGTCGTCCGCACGGTGATCTACGTGGTGACGCCGGACGCCGAGGTGCTTTCAGCCGTCTGGGACCGGTTCGTGGAATCGGAGATCGGGGAGGCCTTCACGACCGCGAGCACGCTGCTCGGCGTCGCGCAGCTCGGCTACCCCGGGCAGCTCGTCGAGCTCGACGTCACCGCCGCCACGGCCTGATTTCTCGCTCGCCGAGTCTGGCGAAGTTCCGTGAAGGCCTCCTTGAGGGACCCAGAGTCCCTCAAGGAGGCCTTCACGGACATCCGGCGAGCGGGCCCGCCGGTACCGAGTGGCTCGGGTTCGCACGCGAAGCATGCTGCGCTCCTGCGGGGCACCTTGTCTCGTGAGCGGTGACTTCGGGTGAGGGGTGTATGGAAACAGGGACGTTGAATGTCCCTCTTTCCACACACCCCTCCGGTGCTCACAGGGACTGTCACGCGGGACTGTGTGGATTTCTGGTCATCCAACGCACCAAAATCCACACAGTGCGGAACGCGGCCCGGCACCGCGCCCGAACACGATCCCCCGTCAGGTGATGATCGTGACGACCGGCTCCTCGGCCTTCGCGGCCCCCGCGAAGAAGGTCACCAGCTCGTCGTAATACCCGCGCACGTAGTCCAGCGCGTCGGGCTCGTCCCAGATCGACGGGTAGATCCCCTCGGCGTCGAGCTCCGAGAGCTCGAGGCCTTGCGAGAGCTGATCGAACCCGGTCCGCGTCATCTCCGCCGAGATCGTCCGCACCTCGTCCGCGGTGAACCACCGCGGCGGCCCGTCACTGTCGGCTTCCCCCAGCAGTGCCCCGCCCAGCACGAAGTCGACCTCGAACCCGGCACGCCCCACCAGGAACCACAGCGCGTGCCACGCCTTGTCGATGTCCACCGCCCGTTCGGTGCCGGCGGCCTTCTCGGCGTACTCCCAGTACCGCTCGGGTTTCTCGCTCAGTTCACGCAGTTCCCCGGACGTGACCCGCAGATACGCGCCGCACATGCCCATCGGTCAGAGCCCGGCCATGAGGTCGGTCTCCGTGATGCCAGGACCCTGCCCGGCACGGATGAACCACTCGACGCCGAACGCCCCCGCGAAAGCCTCGTCCGGCATCGCGAGGAAGAAGGAGTCCTCACTGATCTGACTGGCGTGCGCACGCATCGCCGCCCGCTTGTAGGGCAGGTACGCGGTGACGTCGACCCGCGCGGTCAGGATCGCTTCCGGCTTGCCGAACTCGGAACCGTCTTCGAAATCGGGCAGGTCCTCGGCCTTCATCTGCCCCGTCCGCACCGCCTCCTCCATGCCGCGGCGCATCTCGTCACTGTTGCTCGTCGCCTCGTAGACCCGCGGCGTGCCGGCCAGTTCGGCCGCGCGCATGCCGACGCGATGCACCTGGATGTGGTCCGGATGCCCGTAGCCGCCGTTGTCGTCGTAGACGGTCAGGACGTCGGCCTGCTCTTCGCGCAGGATCTCGGCCAGCCGCTGCGCGGCCTCCTCGACGTCGGCCTGCCAGAACGTGCCGGGCACGTCGTTGCGCGGCTCGCCCATCATGCCGGAATCGGTGTACCCCAGGAACTCCACCCGCTTGGCCCCCAGGACCTCGGCGGAAGCGTGCGTCTCCTGCACGCGGCGCTGCCACAACTCCTCTCCGTCGTCGAGGAACCCGTCCGGCACCTCGCCGACCTCCCCCCTGGTCGCGACGACGAGCACGACACGGTGGCCTTCCTCGAAGGCCTTGCGCATGACGCCCCCCGCGACGATGCACTCGTCGTCGGGGTGGGCGTGAAAACTCACCAATGTGGCCATGGTGGGGAAACTACCGGGAGGCACCGACATATTCCGGTGGCGCGGGATGACTGACGGCGATCTGTGTTGCGAATTCGGCCGTCGGCGCGACTCAAGACACACGAACGACCGCAGGTAGAAGGGTGGCCGGCTGTGGTGGGGATCGACGATTGGTACCTGGATCGTGCGGGCCGGTGTGAGGTGGGGCCGGAGTACAGCCCGGATGACGATATCCCGGATCCGTATGTCTTCGGGGAATCGTCAGCTCAGGGGTGGACGATCCAGGAATCCGGACAACGGCCTGGTCCCAGGAAGCGAGGTCCGGCGCCCGAATCGCCACGCACTCTGCCCCCTGCTACCTCCGGAGGCACCTGGCAGTCGGCTGCTCGGAAGTGGCTGTCCGGCTTTCCGCAGGGAACGAATCGTGAATGCTTGCGCGCCTTGCGCCTGGCCGGGCACAAGAACGCGACCACGCAGTTGATCGAGCGGTTGAGGGCCGATTCGCCTGCGGCGGTCGGGTCACCGGGAGCCAAGGCCACGGTCAGCGGCGGCCCGCCGGCGCGAGTCAAGGAGCAATCCCGCCGAAACAAGGCAAAGCCGGGTCGCCGAACGGGCAATCGTCCAACGCCGCGCCCGGCCAAGGTCGACTACTGCGACGGCTGCGGTATCGCGGTCCGAGACGATGGTCTTTGTCGCTGCTGATCGAGAGCCGACGGTTCGCCCCGGCACCGGGCCACTCACGCCGGAAAGACCCGCCCGAGAAACTCCAGCGTCAGCGCCCAAGCCGCCGCGGCGGGCTCGGGCTGGTGGAACATCGGCGCCACGTGGTTGTGGAACGCGTGCCCCGCGCCTTCGTGGATGTGGATCTCCGCGCCGTCGTGGGAAGCCACCGCGTCGGCCAGCTTCCCCACGCCTTCGATGGGGATGTACGGGTCCGCGCCGCCGAACTGGAACTGGATCGGGCAGGTGATCTTGTCCAGCAACGGAAGTTGCTCGGGCACCCGGGAGCCGTAGTACGAGACCGCGACGTCCGGGTCGCCTTCGGCGGCGGCCGCGTAAGCCATCGAGCCGCCGAGGCAGAAGCCGAAGACGCCGGCGCGGCCGTCGGTTTCGGGGAGCGCGCGCAGGGTCGCCAGGGTCGCGAGGACGTCGGTGACGGCGCGTGCCGGGTCGAGTTTGCCGGAGACCTCCATCGACGCCGAGACGCCGGCTTCGTCGTGCGTGGCCGACCAGCCGGGGGCGATCCGCCAGAACAGTTCGGGCACGGCGACGACGTAGCCGAGGGCGGCCAGGTCGGCGGCGACCGATTTGAGGTAGTCGTCGAGGCCGAAGATCTCCTGGATCAGCACCAAACCCGGGCCGGAGCCGGATTCGGGCAGCCAGAGCGGGGCGTCGAACGAGCCGTCGGCGACGGTCACCTTGGTCATCGGGTTCCTTCCAGCGCGTGCACGAGACAGTCCGCCACGAGGGCGGCCTGCGTGCCGTCGGGGTCGAGGTCGGGATCGAAGATGGTCAGCTCCAGTCCGGCTGCGCCGGGGATCGCGAGCAGCCCTCGGAGCAGTTCGACGAGCTTGTCCGGGCTGAGCCCACCGGGATCGGGACTGTCCACAGCGGACACGAACTCCGGGTCGAGGGTGTCGATGTCGATGTGGATCCAGAAACCGTCCAGCGGCGCGAAGATCTCCCGGGCGGCGGCGAGCGCCCCGTCGGTGCCGGACGCCATGATCTCCTGGCTGGTCACGACACGAAGCCCGGCTTCCCGCGCCTCGGCGGACTCCTCCGCGCGAACACCGAGCACGAGGACGTCTTCGTCGCGGACGTACGGGCGCAGACCGTCCACATCGGCCAGTTCCGGCTGACCGCGGCCGGTCACGACGGCTAGCGCTTCGCCGCCGACAGCGGCGACGTGGTCGGAGTTACCCAGGTGCCGGAAGTCGTCGTGCCCGTCGAAGTAGACGACGCCGAAGCGTCCTTCGCGACGCAGGGTCAGCATCGCGGCGAGCGCGATCGAGCAGTCGCCGCCGAGCACGACCGGAAAGCCGCCGTCGGCGCGGATCTTCGCGAGCCGTCCGGCGAGTGTCTCCGTGTAGGCCGCGATCCCGGCCGCGTTGCGCACGCCACCGCCGGGCGACCAGGCGGGCAGATACCGCGGCGGGGTGACGACACCGCCGTCCCTCGCGCCTAGACGGGTGAGCAGGCCGTGGTCACGCAGCGCGCCCGGTGCCTTGTAACAACCCGGGACCACACCTTCGGCGGGCGGGCGCAGTCCGAGATTGGACGGTGCGTCGAGCAGTACGAAATTCCCCATGCCCCCACCGTAGTAGTGACGCCTGGTGTCGCGCCGTCCGTCCCTTTAGGTTGATGGGACGGACAGAGGAGGCTCAATGGCGGAGCGGACGAAATACATCCTCGACGAACAGGACATGCCGACGAGGTGGTACAACGTCGTCCCGGATCTGCCGGAGCCGCCACCGCCGCCACTGCATCCGGGCACCCGCGAGCCGATCGGCCCGGACGATCTCGCGCCGCTGTTCCCGCAGGCGCTCATCGCCCAAGAGGTCACCACGGAACGGTACGTCGACATCCCGGAAGAGGTTCTCGACGTCTACCGGCTCTGGCGACCGTCGCCGCTGTACCGCGCGAGGCGGCTGGAGAAGGCGCTCGGCACTCCCGCCCGCATCTACTACAAGTACGAGGGCGTCAGCCCGGTCGGCTCGCACAAACCCAACACCGCCGTGCCGCAGGCTTTCTACAACGCCGCGGAGGGTGTCACCAGGCTGACCACGGAGACCGGCGCCGGACAGTGGGGGAGCGCGCTCGCGTTCGCCTGCGCCACCTTCGGGCTCGAATGCGAGGTGTGGCAGGTCCGCGCCTCCTACGACCAGAAGCCGTATCGCAAGCTGATGATGGAGACGTTCGGCGCCACGGTGCACCCGAGCCCGTCCGAGCTGACCGAATCCGGCCGCGCGATCCTGGCCGCCGACCCGGACTCGACCGGGAGCCTCGGCATCGCGATCAGCGAGGCGGTCGAGCAGGCGGCGCAGGCGGAGAACACCCGTTACGCGCTCGGCAGCGTGCTCAACCATGTGCTGCTGCACCAGACGATCATCGGTGAAGAGGCGCTCAAGCAGTTCGAACTGGCCGGGGACACCCCGGACGTGCTCGTCGGCTGCACCGGCGGCGGCTCCAACTTCGGTGGGCTCGCCTTCCCGTTCCTGCGCGAGAAACTCGCCGGGCGGATGGACCCGGTGATCCGCGCGGTCGAACCGGCCGCCTGCCCGACCCTCACCCGCGGGAAGTACGCGTACGACTTCGGGGACACCGCCGGGCTGACGCCGTTGCTGAAGATGCACACGCTCGGTCACGACTTCATCCCCGACCCGATCCACGCCGGCGGCCTGCGCTACCACGGGATGTCGCCGTTGATCTCGCACATCTACGAACTCGGGCTGATCGACGCGATCGCTGTCGGGCAGGAGGACTGCTTCGCCGCGGGTGTGCGATTCGCCCGCGCGGAGGGCATCATCCCCGCGCCGGAGCCGACCCACGCGCTCGCCGCGTGCATCGAGGAAGCGTTGCGGTGCAAGGAAACAGGTGAGGAGAAGGTAATTCTGACCGCGCTGTGCGGGCACGCGCACCTCGACCTTCCCGCATACGGCGCGTACCTGGCGGGCGACATCTCCGACCACGCGCTGTCCGACGAGGTCCTCGCGAAGTCCCTCGCCGGCCTCCCCTGATCGCATTTCGTCACCTACTTGCGGTGGTTCGCATCGCCAACTACCGCAAGCAGGTGACGAATTGCGGGCCTGAGGCGGTGCGTGGCGCGCCGCGGCCGTGACTGTGTGGATTTCTGGTCATCCAACGTCCCAAAATCCACACGGTGCCCGCACCACCGGTCCGGTCACGCTCGAGGCGCAATTCGTCACCTACTTGCGGTGGTTCGTATCCCGAACTACCGCAAGTAGGTGACGAATTGCGGGGTCGGGTCAGCCGGTCACCTGGTAGCCCGACGTCCGGTTCCGCCCGGTGTTCTTGGCCTCGTACAGCGCCCGGTCCGCGGCGGCGAGAACGGCGTCCAGGTCGGCGACGCCCGGCCGGTCGGCGAGCCCGATCGACACGGTGACGTGTTCGGGCAGGTCGCCGGCGCGGGAAGCCACGCTCGACCGGATCCGTTCCGCGATCGCGTGGGCGTGCACGGCGGACGTGCCGGGCAGCAGGACGACGAACTCCTCCCCGCCGAACCGCCCGACCAGATCCGTGCCGCGCACCTCGGTGCGCAGGGTTTCCGCGATCGCCGCCAGGTACCGGTCGCCGACCAGGTGCCCGTGGCGGTCGTTGATCAGCTTGAACCGGTCGACGTCGACCATCAGCAGGCTGGTGTGCCGCCCCGCGCGCCGCGCGCGGTCGAGTTCGTCGGCCGCGGCTTCGCGCCACGCCTTGGCGTTGAGCAGCCCGGTCTTGGCGTCACTGCGTGCCTGCCGTTTCAGTTGCCGCAGCAGCACGCCGCGGTGCAGCACCAGCGTGATCCCGACGACGAGCAGCAGTACCACCGGCCAGTCCCGCAGGGCCCACGCCACGATGATCCCGAGCGCGATCGTCGCCGCTTCGAGCGCGTACTCGAACGGCTGCGCCAGCGCGTCGCGCAGCCGCTCGTGCGGGGTGCCGTAGTGCACCGCGACCGTCATCAACGCGGTGTTGACCAGCAGGAACACGCCGCCCGCCGCGACCACCGAGCCAAGGGAGGACGCGTCGCGGGGTAGGACGTCGAACGGGGCCGCGTACCGGGAGAGGAAGGCGGCGGCCGCGAAGCCCGCGAGCACGGTCGCCGAGGCGGAGAACGCGCGCCGGAACAACGGGTTCGGCTGCCCGCGGAACCAGCGGTAGAAGAACGACACGGCGATGACCAGCGCGGCGAGTGCCGGGTGCACCAGCAGTACGGCGGCGAAGGTCCAGACGCTGTCGAGCGAGATGTGCGGGGTGCCCGCGAACCGTTCCCGCACCCGCTCCACGGGGCGTGACAACTCCGTGTACAGCACGGCGCTGGTGATCAGGATCGCGAAGGGGATCGCGTCGCCGTGGGTGAACGGGACGCGGGCAAGTGACCAGGCGGATCCGGTGATCGCCGCGACGTCCACCAGGAGGACGAAGCCGATCAAACCGCGGTGGGGTAGCCGCCACAGCGCCCAATTCGTTAGCGCCACGGTGACGAACGTAATCGGTTGGATACTAGGTGTCACTACGCTGTATGGGTAGGCGTGGGTGCACCACGCGTGACCGGCATCGGGGAAGTGGAGGGGGTGAGCTCCATGCGCGGGCAGAACTGGTGAATACCCGGTTCCGGTCAAAGGGGGTGAAGCGGGGCCACGTGGCGCCAAGCCCGGGTGGCCGGAACAGCCACTACGACACCGGCGAGTGCGATGACCGAGACCGTCGTCGCGGGTGAACCGAGTACGCCGACGAGCAGGCCGCCGGCGATCAGCCCGATTCCCTGCACGGCGATGAGCCCCGACCCGGCGAGGCCGAAAGCCTGGCCTCGTTCGGTGTCGGGCACCAACCGCATGAACGTGGTGCTCGCGGTGACCTGGTAGGCCGCGCACATCCCGGACAGCACGAGCAGTCCGGCGGCGTAGGGGAGCGAGGGCCGGAACCAGAACGCCGCGAGCGGCACGATCGCGCCGAGCGCCAGCCGTCCGACCATGCGCAACCGGACTTCGGGCCGCACCAGGCGGCCCAGCACGAACACCCCGAGCACGATCCCCGCGGGATGCGCCGCGAGCAGCAGTCCCGCCGTCACCGCCCCGCCGCCGATCTCCGCGGCGTACGGCACGGCGAGCCCTTCCGGCACGATCACGAAACCGGCCAGCCACGCGAGACCGACCAGCGCGCGCAGCCGTCGGTCGTGCCAAATCGTGCGGGCGCCCGCACGAAGCCGCCGCAGGGTCGACGTCGCGGGGCCGTGCGCATCCGTCGCGGGGCGGGCACGGACACCGAGGCGCAGGACGAGCGCCGAAACCCCGAACGTGACCGCGTCGAGAGCGAGGCCCCTGCCGGTCCCGATCGCGGCGATCACCACGCCGCCGAGGGCGAACCCGGCGAGCTGGCCGATCTGGTTGGTGATCTTCAGCAGTGACTGGCCGAGGACGTACTGGTCCCCGCTGAGCACCGACGGCAGCACCGCGGCCTGCGCGGCGGTGAACGGCGCGTTGGCCAGTTGCACCACCACCAGCACGACGGCGAGCACGGGTAACGGGATCCCGGGGATCGCGAGCACCGCGACCAGGACGGCCCGGACGACGTCTGAGCAGACCATCACCGCGCGGCGCGGGAACCGGTCGGCCAGTCCGCCGAGCAACGGCCCGCCGACCAGGTCCGGCAGGTACGTGAGCGCGTAGGTCAGCGCGGGCCACGTCGCCGAACCGGTCCGCTCGAACACCAGCACCGACAGGGCGACCCTGGCCACCTGGTCCCCGAGGATCGACTGGAGTTCCGCGAACCAGATCGCCCGCAGTTCACCGACCGCGAGGATCTGCCGGAAGGTCGCCTGGGAACGCACGAGGTGACCACCCCCGTCGGTCGGGTGAGTCACTCAGCGTACCGCCCCGGACGCGCGTGGTGAAGCCTCGGAAAGCGCGTGAAGGCCCCTTCCCATGGCTCAGCCGAGGGAAGGGGCCTTCACGCGCTAGGGGACTACTGCTCCGTGCCGCAGGTGATCTTCGGCTGCGGGTTGTAGTGCACGTTCCGGGTGTGGCGCCGGACCTCGCGGCCGCTCGCGGCGTCCTTGATGACCCGCGTGTCCGACGTGGTGAAGCCGGGGGCGCCGTTGCTGGGCTTGCAGTTCTCGGCGGGGCCGGGCTTCGTCGGCGGCTCGGACGGGTTGCTGCGGCCGCCGGGGATCGACTCGACGGTGTACTTCTTGGTGCCCCACAGCCGGATCGTGATGTCCGACGGCGACCAGATGGTCTGGATCGCGACCCCGGTGTCACCGTCGTTGGTGAACTTGAGGTCGATCACGCTGCCGCCGTTGTGGTTCTGGAACACGGTCGCCTCACGCGCGGCGGGGTAGCGGCTGATGTAGTAGCTGTGTTCCTTGTGCTCGGTGTCCTTCATGCCGGCGAAGTACGAGGCGTTGTACAGCGTGGTCGCGAACTGCGAGATACCGCCGCCGACCTCACGGCCGGGCGCGCCGTCCTTGATGACGCCGGCCTCGACGTAGCCCTGCGCCGCGCCGCGCGGTCCGGTGAACCCGTTGAGGCTGAACGTCTCGCCCGGCTTCACGATGGCGCCGTTGACCTTCTGTGCCACGACCCGGATGTTCGTCCCCGAGTCCGGCGCGAACCCGCCGGTCTTGAACTCGCTGACGACCTCCTTGATGCCGAGCTGGTTCGCCTGCTCGGTGGTCACCTTGGCCGGGGTCTTCTTGTAGGTCACCGGCAGCTCACGGGGCGCCGCGCGCTTGAGCACGTCGAGCACCGGCTTGAGGCTGGGCTCCCAGTCGACGACGTTGGCGTCCTCGGAGGGCTGGACGGTCGGCTTGCCGCCTTCGAAGACGATCTGCGCGTCCTTGCCCTCCTTTTCGGTGGACTTCAGCTGCGGTCCCGCGGCCTCGATGATCTTGTTGTTGTCCACCTTCGGGTTCAGCACGCCGCCGTCGGCGGGTTCGAAGGTCAGCGCGCCCGCGATGTCCGCGGGTTTGACGACCGCGTCCTTGCCCTCGCCCTTGATGACCATCGGTGCCGCCACGGCGGGCTTGGCGACCTGTTCGAGGGCGGCGTGGACGGCTTCCGGCGACACTTTGACGGGGGTCTGGGTGACCGCGAGCGTCAGCGGCTCACCGCCTGCCCAGCGGTCGAGGATCGTGCGCTTGGCGGCCTCGACGTCGAGTTTCTGCCCGGTCTTGGGTTCGACGGCGACCGGCTTGGCCTCTTCGAAGCGAACGGTGCCCTCGATGGGGTCGCGGTCGACGTTGCCGCGCAGGTTCTCCAGCGCGGCGGTGAGCTTGGCGTCGTCGGTCTGCGTGACGACGCCGACCTCGGTGGTCGAGAAGAACGACGCGATCCGCGTGAACGGGTTCAGCGGCTGATCGCCCGCCTGGTCCAGGGTGGCGGGCCAGTCGAGGCGGAGTCCCGCGTTGTTCGGCGCCAGTGACTCCTCGGCGTCACCCGCGACGATCTTCACCGGCCGGGTCAGCCGCGGCTCGATGCCACCGCGGAGCTCCTTCTCGGCCGCCGCGCGGTCCATCCCGCCGACGTCGACCCCGGCGACGGTGACGCCGCGGGGGACGCTGCCCTGGGAGACCAGCACATCGAGGGCGTACGCGACGACCAGCAGGCCGAACACGCCGCCGCCGATGAAGGCGGCCTTGCGGTAGCTGCGACGGCGCTTCGGTGGCGCGGGCTCCTCGGGCGTGGCAGACTCCGCGAACCCGGGCGTGACGACCGGGAGAATGTCCGTCTGCTCGGCATGGGACTCGGGCCAGCGCGGTTCCTGCGGCAACTCTCCACCCTCCACGGTCCGGCGAGGCCGGGCGTCGTGATCGAACATCCGGGCCTTCCACATGTCCGGACGTAGGTTCAAGATACGGGGCGCGTTTTGTGGTCGTGCAACTCGCCCGGTTGGGTGAGCGGGTCACTCCGTCGGGTGGTCACTGGGCGTCAGGTTCCGGATTTTCGCCCACTCTGGCGAGAAAGTCGAAGTCACAGCCCTCGTCGGCTTGCGTGATGTGTTCGGAATACAACGCGCCGTAACCCCGTTCGAAGCGTGGGGGCGGTGGGGTCCACCGTTCCCGGCGGTGTTGCAATTCCGCATCATCGACGTCGAGGCTCAGCCGTCGCGACGGGACGTCCAAGGTGATCGGATCGCCGTCGCGGACCAGCGCGAGCGGTCCGCCCACATGGGACTCCGGCGCGACGTGCAGCACGCACGCGCCGTAACTGGTGCCGCTCATCCGGGCGTCGGACACGCGCACCATGTCCCGGACCCCCTTGGCCAGCAGGTGATCGGGCAGCGGCAGCATCCCGTATTCGGGCATGCCGGGGCCGCCGAGCGGACCGGACCCGCGCAGCACCAGAACGGATTCCTCGGTGATGCCGAGAGCGGGATCGTTGATGCGGTTCTTCAAGTCCCGGTAGTCGTCGAAGACCACCGCGGGTCCAGTGTGGACGAGCAGCCGGGGATCGGCGGCGAGATGTTTGATCACCGCGCCCGACGGAGCGAGATTGCCACGCAGCACCGCGACTCCGCCTTCGGTGGCGACAGGGTTTTCGCGGGTGCGGATGACGTCGTCGTTGTGCACCCGCGCCGTTTTCAGGTTCTCGCCGAGGGTGCGGCCGGTGACGGTGACACGATCGGTGTGCAGCAGATCGGTCAGCCGCGAGAGCAGGCCGGGAAGCCCGCCCGCGTAGTAGAAATCCTCCATGAGCCAGTCGCCGCCCGGGCGGACGTTCGCCAGCACGGGGACCCGGCGCGCGATCGCGTCGAAATCGTCGACGGACAACGGGATCCGCCCGCGACCGGCCATCGCGATCAGGTGGATGACGGCGTTGGTGGAGCCGCCCAGCGCCAGCACGGTGGTGATCGCGTCGGCGTACGCGCGTTCGCCGAGGATCTTCGTGATGGTGAGGTCCTCCCACACCATGTCCACCACACGCGCGCCGCTCGCCGCGGCCATCCGGTGGTGCGCCGAGTCGACGGCGGGGATCGACGCCGCGCCGGGCAAGGTCAGCCCGAGCACTTCGGCGACCGACATCATCGTGGACGCGGTCCCCATCGTCATACAGGTTCCGGGAGAACGTGCCAGCCCACGCTCCAATTCGGACAGTTCCTCGTCGCCGATCAGCCCGGCCCGCTTGTCGTCCCAGTACTTCCACATGTCGGTGCCGCTGCCGAGCACCTCGTTCCGCCAGTGCCCGCGCAACATCGGCCCCGCGGGAACGAAGATGGCGGGCAGGCCCGCGCTCGCCGCGCCCATCAGCAACGCCGGTGTCGTCTTGTCGCAGCCGCCCATCAGGACCGCGCCGTCGATCGGGTAGGACCGCAGGATTTCCTCGGTCTCCAGCGAAAGCAGGTTGCGGTAGAGCATCGGTGTCGGCTTCTGGAAGGTCTCCGACAGGGTCGCGACCGGGAACTCCAGCGGGAAGCCGCCCGCCTGCCACACCCCGCGTTTGACCTGTTCCGCGCGTTCGCGCAGATGCATATGGCAGGGGTTGATGTCGCTCCAGGTGTTGAGGATCGCGATGACGGGTTTCCCGAGGTGCTCCTCCGGGTTGTAACCCAGTTGCCTGCTCCGGGCCCGGTGGCTGAAGCCGCGCAGTTCGCCGCCGCCGAACCAGCGGTGACTGCGGAGTTCCTCGGGGTTCCTCATGCCACGAGTATGACATCTCATATATGATCCGCTCATGTCGTCGACCTTCAGCCTGCCCGCCTCCCGCACCGAAGTGGTGCTCGAGGAGATCCGCCGCGGCATCCTCACCCGGGAGTTGAAGCCGGGCCAGCCGTTGGTCGAAGCCGAACTCGCGGCGCGGCTCGGCGTGTCGAAGACGCCGGTCCGCGAGGCGCTCAAAGTGCTGTCGAACACGGGACTCGTGCTGTTCAGCCCGTACAAGGGTGCTTCGGTGTGCGTGGTGGACGCGGAGCTGGCGAAGTTCGTTTACGACGTCCGCATGGTGCTGGAGCCCGAAGCGGTGCGCCGGTCGGTGGAACGGCGCTCGCCGGACTTGCTCGAAGACGCTGCGGAGGCGTTGAAGGAGGCGTCGGCGGCGATCGCGGGCAAGGATCAGGCCGCGCTCAGCCTGCTCAACCGCCGGTTCCACCGCGCGCTCTACAGCGGCTGCGGCAATCCGCTGATGGTCTCGATGCTGGACGACCTCAGGGATCGCGCCGCGCTGATCTCCGTGGTCGGCTGGGAGACGAATCCCAGTTGGCGCAAGGAATGGACCGAGCACAAAGCGGTACTGGCGGCGGCCAAGAAAGGTGACGCCGAGGGTGCGGCGGGGCTGCTGCGCGCGCACATCGGAGACTTCCTGGACCGGATCGTCGGAGCGATCGGAGACGAATGATGCGCCTGCTGCTCATCGCCGACACCCACCTGCCGTTGCGCGCGAAGGCGCTGCCGGATCAGGTCTGGCGCGAGGTCGAAGCGGCGGATGTCGTCGTCCACGCCGGCGACTGGGTCGAGGTCGCCCTGCTGGACGAACTCGAGGCCCGGAGCAAGCGGCTCATCGGGGTCTACGGCAACAACGACGGCGCGGACCTGCGGGCGAGGCTCCCCGAGATCGCGCGGGCGGACCTCGGCGGCGTCCGTCTCGCGGTCATCCACGAAACCGGCGGTAAGCAGGGGCGCGAGCGTCGCTGCGACGAACAGTTCCCGGACACCGACGTCCTCGTGTTCGGGCACAGCCACATCCCGTGGGACACGGTCACGCCGAACGGGCTGCGGCTGCTGAACCCCGGCTCGCCCACGGACCGGCGGCGGCAGCCGTTCTGCACGTACCAGACCGCCGAGATCCGCGACGGCGAGTTGCGCGACGTCGTTCTGCATGAGCTGCCTCTTCGCCGCTGACGGGGTAGACAGGTAGCCATGGAACCGGCGCAGGCGTTGAGGGAGATCGCGTTCCGGCTGGAGCGCGCGGGCGAGCCGACCTACCGGGTGCGGGCCTTCCGGCAGGCGGCCTCGGTGATCGCCAAGGTCAAGCCTGATGACCTGCGCAAACGTGCCGAGGCAGGCACGCTGACCGCGTTGCCGAACATCGGCAAGGCGACGGCGGCCGTCGTCGAAGACGTCCTCGCCGGACGCCGGCCCGCGTACTTCGAGAAGATCGGCGAGCCGAAGCTGCCCGACGGCGGTCCGATGCGGGCGGCGTTGCGCGGCGACTGCCACACCCATTCGGACTGGTCCGACGGCGGGAGCCCGATCGAGGAGATGGCCGAGGCCGCCCGCGCGCTCGGCCACGAATGGATGGTGCTGACCGACCACTCGCCGCGCCTCACCGTCGCCAACGGCCTCTCGCCCGAGCGGCTGCGGCGGCAGATGGACGTCGTCGCGGAACTGAACGAGACCATGGCGCCGTTCCGGATCCTGCACGGCATCGAGGTCGACATCCACCTCGACGGCACGCTCGACCAGGAGGAAGACCTGCTGGAGCAGCTGGACTTCGTCGTCGCGAGCGTACATTCGAAACTGCGGATGCCCGCGCGGGAGATGACGCCGCGGATGCTCGCCGCCGTCCAGCATCCGCGGGTCCGGGTGCTGGGACACTGCACCGGGCGGCTGGTGATGGGCGGCCGCGGGAAACGGCCCGAATCGGAGTTCGACGCGGAGGCGGTGTTCACCGCTTGCCGGGACAACGGGGTCGCCGTCGAGATCAACTCGCGTCCCGAACGCCGGGACCCGCCGACGCGATTGCTGAACCTGGCCGTGGACCTGGGCTGCGACTTCGCCATCGACAGCGACGCGCACGCGCCGGGCCAGCTGGACTGGCTCGTCTACGGCTGCGCGCGGGCCAACGAACTGGGGATCGAGCCGGACCGGGTGATCAACACACGGACCGCCGAGGACCTGCTGGCGTCGTGAGTGGCAACCCGCGTGTGTCATGAAGGGGTCGTTCAGGACAAAAGATGTCCTGAACGACCCTTTCATGACATCCGGGCCGAGGCGGCGAAGCGCTAGTTGATCTCGTACGGGTCCCCGTACACCGCCCACTTCAGCGGGGTGTGCAGGTCGAGGTTGCCGTCGTTGAGCCACACCAGCTGCGCCGTGTCGATCCGCGACGTGTCCGCGTGCGCCTCCTCCTGCTTCATGACGATGCGCCGCGCGTCGAGGAACGCCTTGAGGTACGCCGTCTCGTCACCGCCCTGCGCGGGCGGCTTCGCCTGTTGGAGCGCGGCCGAGCGGATGCCGCCGAAGCTGGCCTGGCTGGTGCCCGGGCCATGCATCACGATGGCGTCGTAATAGATGAATTGTCCCAGTGCGCCCAGACCGTCCGATTTCGCCTGGTTCACCGCCGGGTCGAAATAGACGCGGTCGCGTTCGCTGTTCTGCGCCGCCTTGAAGTCCTCGCGACCGGCGGCCTCCCGCCACGCGTTTTCGAAACCGCTGCCGAGGCCTTCGTGCGAATCGCTTCCGTCGACCTTGCGCAGTGCCGGGAGGTATTCCGCGAGGGGGTTGTCCGGGGCCGAGTTCGTATAGCGTTCGACGAGTTCGAGCATGTCCCCGGTGCCGGAGCAGAACCCGATGATGCCGGCGGTGTACCCGCGTCCGTCACCGATGTCCTCGATGTACGAGTACTGTGCTTTCCAGTCCAGGGAAGAGTTTTCCGCGCTGGAGACGATCTGCATCGCGATCTCCTTCTTCTCCGGCGAGGCGAGGTCGCCGCCGGAGGCGAAGATCGACGCCGACGCCGGGACGGGCTCGGCGGACGCCAGCGAAGAGAGCGCGACCGGGCCGGAAACGGCGAGAGCGAGAACGGAGACCGCGCCGAGAGCGCGGCGCATCGCGGGCCGCAGGGTGTCACTCATGAAAGGTGTCCCTTTCCACAGAGAATTGTCATCTTCTGTCAGGTGTAACTGCGGCGTGCGCACACGATAACCACGGGTGACAGTTTCCGGCAAGGGGGCAAGACGGTCAAAGATTTTTGCGCAGCAAGGCCGACCCCAGCGGCGTGAGGTGATGGCGCACGGTGTTGCCCTCACGCACACTCAGCACGAGACCCGCTTCACGCAGCACTGTGGCGTGCTGGCTCGCCGAGGACATGGAGATCCCGGCGCGCCGCGCGACATCGCAGGTCCGCCCGCCGTCTTCGATCGTCTCCAGTACGGCGGCACGGGTGTGCCCCAGCAGTGTGGACAGGGCGGAGCCGTGGTCGTGGGGCACGACTTCGGGAAGTTGCTCTTCGATGGGGTAGACGAGCACCGGCACCCGGTCGTTCTCGACCAGGGTCACCCCGGTCCGCCAGCAGAAGAACGACGGGATGAGCAGCAGCCCTCGCCCGTCGAGATGCAGGTCGTGGTGCACCGGGTAGTCGACCTCGAGCACCGGTGCCTCCCACCGCATCGCGGAGGAGAGGCCGCGCAACAGTCCTTCGACGCCGTCCGCGAGCAGAATCCGCGCCTGTCTCACGCGCTGACGGTCGAAGCACGCGAGGATGTCGTTCCAGACCGGCTCGATCGCCGCCTGGTGGTACGACCGGACCGCTCGCGTCAGCGCGCCGAGCGCCGCCGGGTTGGCGTCACCCAGATCCCGCGCCCACGGCGTCGGCCGCCGGGATCGGGCCAAGATCGCCAGATCCCGGCGCAGGGCGCGGCGCTTGGTGCCGCTCACCAGTTCCAGTTGCTCTTCGAGGTCTTCGCCGGACGGCGTGAGGAAGTCGGGGAAGTACCCGCTGGGCGGGACCAGCGTCAGCAACGGCCCGGCGGCCTTCGGGAGACGGCTGCGGACGGCGCCGCGCCACTTCCGTACCGGCAGGCCACCGTCCCCACGCTGCAGCCGATGCAGGCTCAGCGTCGTCTCCCACAACGGATCCGGCCTCGTCGCGACCCTGACCCTGCCGAGATCCTCTCCGGAAAAATGCACGCGCAGCACAGCTTCCCCCTCCCCAGGTCCCCGGAGGAATTAACGCATGAAACGCGCGGCTTGGCGATGTTTCAGCCAGAACTAAAACTGCGCCGGGCGACTCGGGGCGCCTGGGACGGTTCGTGGAGCAGGGTCCACTACCGAGGGGATGAACATGAGCATCAGGAAATTCGGTCTCGCCGCCACGGGTGCGGTGATGGCGTTCGGGTCGCTGTTCGCGGCCACTCCCGCCACTGCGGCGACCAGCGGGGAGGTTTCCGCGGCGACGACCAAGAGCTGGCAGCTGAAGTGCCGGGACTTCCAGTTCAACGAGCCCATCCCCGGCGGGTGGACCGAGTTCTGGGTGAGTTGCAGCGGGAACACCGTCACGATCAAGGGCAAGGTCTACGACAGCGCGGCCGACCACCGCTGCATCGTGCTCAAGGTGTACTGGCCGAGCGAGAACCGCTGGGACACCAGCCGGAAGGCCTGCCCCAAGGACACGAATCAGAAGTTCACCTTCACCGGCCTCAAGGCCGCGAATCCGTGGGCGCACCTGTCCTCGGTCGCGGCGGGCTAGTCCTTGATCACGCGGTGGGGCAGTGTCGCGAACCGCAGGCCCGCTTCACTCAGCCTGTCGATCAGCGCCTGCCCCATCGCGGTCGCCGTGGTGACCTGCCCGGCCGTCGCGGGCAGGTCGTCCAGCGCCAGGCACAGCGCGGACTCGCCGAGCATCTTCGCCGTCTCGCCGTAGCCCGGGTCGCCGCCGGACACCTCGGTCACGACGCGTTCACCGCCGCTTTCGGCGTGGAACCGCACGGAGAACCACGACCGTGCGCGCCGCTGCTCGTCCGGGCCGCCGCCGGGCTTCACCAGCTTCGACAGCGCTCGCCGGGCGGGCGGGATTTGGGCGGCGACGAAGACGAGGCCCATTCCGGCGGCTCCGGCGGCCACCACCGGAAGCCGTTTGACCGCCGCGAAATGCCGGTACGTGAAGTCGGGGCCGTACGCGGGGAGTGCCGCGGCGGACCGCTCGACGATCATCGGGTCGATGGTCGGCAGCGGCACCGCCCAGAAACCGTCGGGGTTGCGATGCGGGGTGCCGAGCGTCGCACGCGCCCGGCGGCCGTCCGGCCGTGGTTCGGCCGCGGCGCGGTCCCGTGCGGCACGGAAACTCGACGGCAGCCGCGAAAACGCCGTCAGCGCCGAAAGGAAAGTGCCGCCCGACGGCATCGCGCCCGCCCGCACGTAGCCGTCGATCCGGATCGGTTTCCCTTGCGGCAGCTGGGAAACAGTGAAGAGGGCGCCGAGGTCGTGCGGGATCGAATCGAATCCGCACGCGTGCACCAGCCGGGCGCCGGTTTCGACGGCGCGGGCATGGTGGGCGACATACATCCTGTCGACGAACTCGGGCTCGCCGCACAAATCGGCGTAGTCGGTCCCGGCTTCGGCGCACGCCGCGACCAGCGGCTCTCCGTAGTGGACGTACGGGCCGACAGTGGTGGCGACGACCTTCGTGGACTCCGCGACCTTCCGCAGCGAGTCCGCATCGGAGACGTCGGCTCGCAACAACGACATCCCGGAAAGCGCCGGGTTGATCGAGAAAAGCTTTTCACGTAATGCTTCCAGTTTGACCGGATCACGGCCGGCCAAGGCGAGGCGCAGACCGGGCGGGGCGGCGCGGGCGAGATATTCCGCCGTCAGGCCACCGGTGAACCCGGTGGCGCCGAACAGGACGACGTCGTGGTCACGATCGGTGGGCATGGCGTCAGGCTACCGCCGGTCATCGCCTGTCGCCGGTGTAGACGACGGCGGCGCTCACCGCGTCCACCCCCGTGATCAGCTCGGCGAGCGCCCTCGGGAGGTCCCGGTGCGTGGACTCGGCCCAGGTCCGCAGGCCGGCGCGGTCTAGTTCGGGTTCGCAGAAGTCGTCGAGACCGATGGTCCAGGCCAGCAGGGCCAGGCAGACCGAATGCGGATCCGGCTGTTCGGTGCCGAGGACGGCCGCCCTCGACTTGCTGCGCGCGGCCGTCGACATCAGCAGATCACGCGGCGGGTACCGGTGATTCTTCCGCATGAGCATCCGATCGGTCTCCCGGTCGATCACGCCCGCGGCGAGCAGATTCTCCGCGACCGTGTCACCCAGCTCGTGACGCAGATGGGAGACCCATTCCCGGACGGTCTGCGGCTCGCGTTCGCGGAGGATTTCGGAAAACACCCGATCCAGCGGTGGATGCGCGAGACCGCGCCGGGTCAGCGGGCGGATTCGCTTGCGTTCCACGGTGATCCGCTCGGCGAGAAGGAGATCACAGAGCGCGGAACCGGCCATTCCGATGCCGAGTCCCGTGCGGCGCAGCGCGGGTTTTCCGGTGAACTCGTCGTGGGCGAGGAAGAACAGGGAATCGACCAAGGTCAGCCGACGCATGAATGGCACGCCCTCCGGCGTTGTGGTGCGGGACGGCCAAGGTAGCGGTAGCGGGTGTACCGCTGCGACCCGAGGTCCGTTTTTAGCCTGAACGGACGTACCTCGCCGGGGTGCCCGGCCCTAGGGTGGGATGGCTCTCGCAAGATCAAGAGCCTTCAGCGCCAAACCGACGTCCGGGGGGACGGGTTCATGGGTACGCAAAGACCGCGGCGCGGTCTCGGCCATCGACGGCTCGGAGCCGCGCAGATCGTCTTCTTCGTGGTGGCCGCGGCGGGTCCGCTCTTCGCCATCGCGGGCGGGGTCCCGACGAACTACGCGGTCACCGGCAGTGTCGGGGTTCCGCTCTCGTTCCTTCTGCTCGCCCCGATCCTGGGGTTGTTCGCGGTCGGCTACTCCGCGATGAGCCGCTACATCACCAACGCGGGCGCGTTCTATCCCTACGTCGCCAACGGCGTCGGCAAATCCACCGGCGCCGGGATCGCGTTCGTCACGCTGTTGTCCTACAACGCCATCCAGATCAGCATCTACGGCCTGTTCGGCTGGTCGGTGTCGACGTGGCTGGGCACCCTCAC
This sequence comes from Amycolatopsis sp. NPDC052450, assembly GCF_044547565.1. Lineage (NCBI taxonomy): Bacteria > Bacillati > Actinomycetota > Actinomycetes > Pseudonocardiales > Pseudonocardiaceae > Amycolatopsis > Amycolatopsis sp. NPDC052450. The sequence goes on from NZ_JBIUAQ010000003.1 coordinate 308,730, forward strand.
CGGCTCCCCGCCGCCGTGGTGGCTGTGCGCGCTGGTGATGGTGCTGATCGTCGGCGCGCTCGGTGTCCTGCGGATCGACCTCAACGCCAAGGTGCTCGGGGTGGCGCTGTGCCTCGAGGTCGCCGTCGTCGCGATCGTCGACATCGCGTTGTTCGCGAATCCGGCGGGCGGCAGTGTCTCCTGGGTTCCGCTGGAACCGTCGAGCCTGTTCACGACCGGTGCGGGCGCGGTGTTCGCGTTCTCCGCCGCCGCGTTCATCGGCTTCGAGGGCGCGGCGACCTACGGCGAGGAGACGCGGGAACCCAGCCGCACGGTCGGCCGGGCGACGTTCGCGGCGATCGGTCTCACCGCGGTGCTCTACGTCGTCTCTTCGCTCGCGCTCGCCGTGGGCACCGGGCCGGACGTCATCGTCACCGCCGCGGCCGCCCAGGGCCCGGACCTGTTGTTCAACCTGGCGGGCGAGCATCTCGGTGGCACGTTCTCCGACGTCGCGTACACGCTGTTCGTGACCGGGCAGTGCGCGGCGCTGCTGAGCTTCCACAACGCCGTCGCCCGGTATTTCTTCGCGCTGGGCCGGGAAGGGCTGCTGCCGCGCTCGCTGGCCAAGACCAGCAAACGCACCGGCGCGCCGGTGGCCGGTTCGCTCACGCAGACGGCGCTGGCGCTGGCGGTCGTGTCGCTGTTCGCGATCGCGGACCGCGACCCGGTGACCGAACTGTTCACCTGGCTCGGCACCACGGCGTCCACCGGCGTCGTGGTGATCATGATCGCCGTCTCGCTTTCGGTGATCGGCTTTTTCAAACGGCGCCGTCAAGCCGAAAACGCCTGGCGCCGCTGGATCGCGCCGGGGCTGGCGATCCTCGCGTTGTCGGCCGTCCTCGCGCTGATCCTGGCCAACTTCGATCTGCTGCTCGGACCGGCCGGGACGTTCCTGTTGCGCTGGGGCCTGCCCGGTCTCGTGCTCGTCGCGGCACTGATCGGTTTCCTGCGTGCGGAAGTGTTGCGGACCAAGGATCCCGGCACGTATGCCGCCATCGGCGGTCCACCGGAAGACGAGGGCGCCGAACCCGTCGGGCCGAGGGCGGTCCGATGATCTTCCGCGCCGCCGAACCGTCCGAAATGGACACCGCGGTCGACGTGCTGTCCGAGGCCTTCCACGACGACCCCGTGAGCGTCTGGGCCTTTCCCGGTGACGAGCGCCGCGCGGTGGCGCTGCCGATCTTCCACCGGGCGGTCGTGCTCGGGGCGCTGGCCGCGGGCGGCCACCTCGACGTCGCCGGAGACCTGTCCGCCGCCGTCCTCTGGTCGCCCGGCGGCGAGGAGGGCATGGACGATGACGCGTTCGCCGGGCTCACCGGGGAAGAACTCGGCAGGCTCGCGGCGGTGTTCGAGGTGATGACCGAGCACGCCCCCGGCGGCGAGTACCACCACGCGCAGTTCGTCGGCGTCCGCAAGAGCGCGCAGCGGCAGGGGATCGGCGCACGGCTGCTGAAGCACGGGCTCGACAGGTATGGCGCGGTGCCCGCGTACCTGGAGGCCAGCACTTCGGAAAGCGCGAAACTGTACCGGCGGCTGGGTTTCCGCGATCACGGCCCGGCGTTCGCGGCCGAGGGCGGGCCGCCGATGCTGCCCATGTGGCGGGAGCCGTGACGGATCCCTCGTCGATATGTCTATAAAGGACTGGTAAAGTAGCGGTCAGATGACGACGACCCGTGCCCCCGCACCACGGCACCGTTCCGTCTTCTTTCTCCTGATCTTGCTCGTCTTCGCCTTCGTCACGCCGACCGTTCCCCACGGGCACGGCCGGACGGCGACCGAAGATCCGGTCGCCGTCTTCGCGACCCATCCGCTGCCCGCCTTCCACGGCGGGCAAGACGTTCCCCTCGCCGACGTACCCGCCGAAACGGCGGCCGTCGACCTCCCCGACGCCGGTGAAGCCCCTGAACAGGGCGAACCCGTCGTCGTCACCCGTGCGGTGCCGCAGGCGCCCGCACGGGCGCCTCCGCGCTGAGCGGTTCTCATATCGCCGCATCAGCCATCCATCGGAGGTCTCCATGAGTTCCGGTCATGCCCTGCTGGCCGTCGGCGGGGCGTTCCTCGCCGCCGGTGTCATCGCCAGAGCGGGCGCCCGTATCGGGCTGCCGACCATCCCCCTGTTCATGCTGGCCGGTTTCGTCTTCGGCCCCAACACCCCCGGACTGTCCCTTGTGGACGATCCGGCCGAACTCGGTGTGCTCGCCGGGCTCGGTCTCGTCTTCCTCCTGTTCTACCTCGGCCTCGAATTCTCCCTCGACGACCTGGCCAAGGGCGGGCGCAAACTCGTCTGGTCCGGGCTGATCTACCTGGTCCTCAACATCGGCGGCGGGCTCGGCTTCGGCTTCCTGCTGGGCTGGGGGACCAGGGAAGCGCTGGTCATCGCCGGGGCCATCGGTATCTCGTCGTCGGCGATCGTCACCAAACTCCTGCTCGAATCCCGCCGGATGAACAATCCCGAATCCCGGCTGATCATGGGCATCATCGTGATCGAGGACCTGTTCCTCGCCCTGTACCTGGCGTTGCTGCAGCCGGTGTTGTCCGGTGCCGGGACGTTCGGCTCGGCCGCGGCCGACTTCGGCAAGGCGTTCGCGTTCCTGCTCGTGATGGCCGCGCTCGCCCGCTGGGGCGGCCGCGTGGTGTCGAAGCTGTTCGGTTCGGCCGACGACGAACTGCTGACCGTCTGCTTCGTCGGTGTCGCGGTCATGGGTGCCGCCGTCGCCGAAGAGGTCGGGGTGTCCGACGCCATCGGCGCGTTCATGGTCGGCATGATGCTCGGCGGGTCGAAGGTCGCGCCGCGCATCCACAAACTGGTCCTTCCGCTGCGGGACGCGTTCGGCGCGCTGTTCTTCTTCATCTTCGGGCTCAGCATCGACCCGAACGCGGTCGGTTCGGTGGTCGTGCCGGTGCTGATCGCGGTGGCGCTGACGATCGTGCTGAACCTGGGCGCGGGCGCGCTCGCCGCGCGGCTGAACGGGTTCGATCGCCAGTCCGGGGTGAACATCGGGCTGACCGTGCTCACCCGTGGCGAGTTCTCGCTGGTGCTCGCCGCGATGGCGACCGCCGCCGGACTGGACTCGCGGGTCGCGCCGTTCGTCGCGGGCTACGTCCTGCTGCTGGCCGTGATCGGTCCAGTCGCGGTCATCCGTTCCGAGAAACTCACCTGGTTGCTACCGGCGAGTATTGTCCGAGGCTCGACCCGCCGCGACGAGCCGGCCAGGGCGATGTGACGAGGAGGCCCGGGTGACGGAGCGGTTCGGCGGCTACCAGAACGAGATCTACCTGCAGGGGCTCGGCGGGACCTTCCCGCCGTGCTCCACCGACGCCACGAAGCTGGAGGAGTCCGCGCGGGAGATCCTCGAGCCGGGGCCGTTCTGGTACGTCGCGGGCTCGGCCGGTTCCGGCGCCACGGCCCGCGCCAACCGGGAGGCGTTCGACCGCTGGCGCCTGGTGCCCCGGATGCTCACCGGCGCCACCGAACGCGATCTGTCGACGACGGTGCTGGGGACGCCGGTGCCGGCGCCGGTGCTGATGGCGCCGGTCGGTGTCCAGTCGATCGTGCACGAGGGCGCCGAACCGGCGGCCGCTCGCGCGGCGGCGTCGGTCGGCCTGCCGTACGTCATGTCGACGGCGTCGTCCACGAGCATCGAGGACGTCGCCGAGGCCAATGGCGAGGGGCCGCGCTGGTTCCAGCTGTACTGGCCGACGGACAACGAGGTCTGCGCCAGCATCCTGGCGCGAGCGAAGGCCGCGGGCTTCACCACGCTCGTGGTCACGCTCGACACCTGGACGCTCGCGTGGCGCCCGAACGACCTCGACCACGCGTACCTCCCGTTCATCAAGGGCATCGGGCTCGGCGTCCCGCTGAGCGACCCGGTGTTCCGCGGCCTGCTCGAGAAGTCGCCCGAAGAGGACCCGCCCACCGCGATCCTGCGCTGGATCTCGATGATCACCGGTACGGACAGCACCTGGGATCGGCTGCCGTTCCTGCGCGAGCACTGGGACGGGCCGATCGTGCTCAAGGGCATCCAGCACCCCGACGACGCGCGCCGCGCCGTCGAGGCCGGGATGGACGGGATCGTCGTGTCCAACCACGGCGGCCGCCAGGTCGACGGGGCGATCGCCTCGCTCGACGCGCTCCCGGAGATCGTGGCCGCGGTCGGCGACCGGCTGGAGATCCTGTTCGACTCCGGCATCCGCACCGGCGCCGACATCGCCAAGGCACTCGCGCTCGGGGCGAAGGCCGTGCTGGTGGGGCGGCCGTGGGTGTACGGCCTGGCGCACGCGGGGGAGGACGGCGTCCGGCACGTGCTGCGGAGCCTGCTCGCCGACCTCGACCTGACCATGGGCCTGTCCGGGCACCGGACCCTGGCCGACCTCACCCCCGGCTCCCTCACGCGCTCCTGAACCCTCGCAATTCGGCACCTGTTTGCGGTAGTTCGCCCTGCCAACCACCGCAACCAGGTGCCGAATTGCGAGGGGTGGTGGTGACGTGCGGGATATTCGGAGGCCGGGATCGTGACGCACGGCTATCCTGGTGCCGGTCATGGCTTCTCAACCTTCCCCGCTCGGCGCCCTGCGCGCTCGCCTGCCCGAACTCATGTCGCGCGACGAGCACCGCCTCCGGCGCAGGCTCGACGGTGCCCGGAAAGCGCGCAACGCCGAGTCGCTCGCCGCGCAGATCGAGGCCGACATCGAGGCCGCCGAACTGCGGGTCACGCGCAGGCGCGACAACGTCCCGAAGATCTCGTTCCCCGAAGAGCTGCCCGTCAGCCAGCGCAAGGACGAGATCGCCGAGGCCATCCGCGACCACCAGGTGGTGATCGTCGCGGGGGAGACAGGCTCCGGGAAGACGACCCAGCTGCCGAAGATCTGTCTCGAACTAGGCCGCGGCATCCGCGGCCAGATCGGGCACACACAGCCGAGGCGGCTGGCCGCGCGCACGGTCGCCGACCGCATCGCCTCCGAGCTGAACACCGAACTCGGCGAGGCCGTCGGCTACAAGGTCCGGTTCACCGACCACTCCGGCCAGGACACGCTGGTCAAGCTGATGACGGACGGCATCCTGCTCGCCGAGATCCAGACCGACCGGATGCTGCGCCAGTACGACACGCTGATCATCGACGAGGCACACGAGCGCAGCCTCAACATCGACTTCATCCTCGGCTACGTCAAACAGCTCCTGCCGCGCCGCCCCGACCTCAAGGTGATCATCACCTCGGCGACCATCGATCCGGAGCGGTTCTCCCAGCACTTCGGCGACGCTCCGATCGTGGAGGTCTCCGGCCGGACGTATCCGGTCGAGGTCCGCTACCGGCCGATCATCGACCCCGACGATCCGGACGCCGACCAGGATCGCGACCAGACACAGGCCATCTGCGACGCCGTCGACGAACTCCAGCACGAGGGGCCGGGCGACATCCTGGTGTTCCTCTCCGGCGAGCGGGAGATCCGCGACGCCGCGGACGCCCTGTCCAAACAGGACCTCCGCAACACCGAGATCCTGCCGCTGTACGCCCGGCTTTCGTCGTCGGACCAGCATCGGGTGTTCCAGCGGCACACCGGGCGCCGCGTCGTCCTCGCCACGAACGTCGCCGAGACGTCGCTGACCGTGCCGGGCATCAAGTACGTCGTCGACCCCGGCACCGCGCGCATCTCGCGCTACAGCCATCGCACCAAGGTGCAGCGGCTGCCGATCGAGCCGGTGTCGCAGGCGTCGGCGAACCAGCGCAAGGGCCGCTGCGGCCGGACGTCCGACGGTATCTGCATCCGGCTGTACTCCGAGGACGACTTCGACGCCCGGCCCGAGTTCACCGATCCGGAGATCCTGCGGACGAACCTGGCGTCGGTCATCCTGCAGATGACCTCGCTCGGCCTCGGCGACATCGCGGCGTTCCCCTTCGTGGAGCCGCCGGACCGCCGTCAGGTCACCGACGGTGTCCAGTTGCTGCAGGAACTCGGCGCCTTCGACATGACCGACGGCAAGAAGCTCACCGAGACCGGCCGCAAGCTCGCGCTGCTCCCGGTCGACCCGCGGATGGCGCGGATGGTGCTGGAAGCCTCCCGCAACGGCTGCGTCCGCGAAGTGATGATCATCGCCGCCGCACTGTCCATTCAGGACCCGCGTGAGCGGCCGGCGGAGAAGCAGCAGGCGGCGGACGAGCAGCACGCGCGGTTCGCGGACAAGACGTCGGACTTCCTGGCGTACCTGAACCTGTGGGAGTACGTCACCGAGCAGCAGAAGGCGTTGTCCACCAACCAGTTCCGCCGGATGTGCCGCAACGAGTACCTGAACTACCTGCGCATCCGCGAATGGCAGGACATCTTCAGCCAGCTACGTCAGCTGGCCAAACCGCTCGGCATCACCCTCGGCACGGACGGCCCGGCCGATCCGCAACGGGTGCACACGTCGCTGATCGCCGGGCTGCTGTCGCACGTCGGCCTCAAGGATCCGGCCAAGGGCGACTATCTCGGCGCGCGCGGGGCGCGTTTCTCGGTGTTCCCGGGTTCGGCGCTGTTCAAGAAGCAGCCGCGGTTCGTGATGTCGGCCGAGCTGGTCGAAACCTCACGCCTCTGGGGCCGGGTCAACGCGCGGATCGAGCCGGAATGGGTCGAGCCGCTCGCCGGTCACGTGGTGAAGCGGAACTACTCCGAGCCGCACTGGGAACGCAAACAGGGCGCGGTGATGGCGCTCGAGAAGGTGACCCTGTACGGGGTCCCGCTCGTCGCCGACCGCCGCGTCAACTACGGTCGCATCGACCCCGAGGTGAGCCGCGAGCTGTTCATCCGGCACGCGCTCGTCGAAGGCGACTGGGAGACCAGGCACCACTTCTTCCGCGAGAACCGCGCGCTGCTCGACGAGGTCGAAGACCTGGAGAACCGGGCGCGCCGCCGCGACATCCTGGTCGACGACGAGACGCTGTTCGAGTTCTACGACCAGCGTGTCCCGGCCGACGTCGTCTCCGCGCGGCATTTCGACAGCTGGTGGAAGAAGGCGCGGCACACCGAGCCCGACCTGCTGAGCTTCGAGAAGACGATGCTCATCAACGAGACCGCGGGCGGCATCCGCGAGGCCGACTACCCCGACTTCTGGACCCAAGGCAGCCAGACCTTCAAGCTCACGTACCAGTTCGAGCCGGGCGCGGACGCGGACGGCGTCACCGTGCACATCCCGCTGCCGGTGCTGAACCAGGTCACCCCGGACGGCTTCGACTGGCAGGTCCCTGGCCTGCGCGAAGAACTGGTGACGCAGCTGATCAAGTCGCTGCCCAAGGCGATCCGGCGCAACTTCGTGCCGGCGCCCGACCACGCGAAGCTGGTGCTGTCGCGGGTCGGCCCGGCCGACGGTCCGCTGCTGCACGCGGTCGCCGACGAACTGGAGGCGTTGCGCGGGGTGGTGATCCCCGACGACGCTTGGCAGCTGTCGGCGGTCCCCGAACATCTGAAGATGACCTTCCGCGTGGTGGACGTCCGCGGCAAGAAGGTATCCGAGGGCAAGGACATCGAGGCACTCAAACGAGACTTGAGCGGCCAGGTGCGCGCGACGATCTCGAAGGCCGCCGACAGCATCGAGCGCCAGGGCCTGACGACCCCCGCGTTCGGCGAGCTGCCGAAGGTGTTCGCGAGCAAACAGCGCGGGCACGACGTCAAGGCGTATCCGGCGCTGGTGGACGAGGGCGGCACCGTCGCGGTGCGGCTGCTGGACACGCCGGGGCAGCAGGAACAGTCGATGTGGGCGGGCACGCGGCGGATGCTGCGGCTGAATCTGCCGTCACCGATGAAGTTCATCACCCGCAACCTCGGCAACTCGTCGAAACTCGTGCTGAACCGGAATCCGCACGGCTCCGTGGCGGCACTGCTCGAAGACTGCGTCGACTGCGCCGTCGACAAACTCGTGGCCGACAACGGCGGCCCGCGCTGGGACGAGGCCGGCTTCGCCGTCCTGCTGGAGAAGGTGCGCGCCGGGCTGAACCCCGGAGTGCTCGACGTGCTGGCCAACGTCGAGAAGATCCTGCGCGCGGCCAACGACGTCGAAACGCGGCTGGCCGACACCCGCGGCCCGGCGGATTCGCTCGCCGACATCCGCACGCAGCTGGACGGCTTGGTGCACAAGGGTTTCGTCACCGAAACCGGACAGGACAGGCTGAAGCACGTCGTCCGGTACCTGCGGGGGATCGAACGGCGGCTGGAGAAACTCCCGACCGAGCCCACCCGCGACATCCAGCGCACCGGCGACATCGCCTGGCTCCGCAACGAGTACCAGTCGGCGCTCGACGCGCTGCCGCCCGGCACGTCGTCGCCCGCGCTGCGGGAGATCCGGTGGATGATCGAGGAACTGCGGGTCAGCTTCTTCGCCCAGACACTCGGTACCGCCCACCCCGTCTCCCTGAAGCGGGTCATCAAGGCCCTGGACGACGCCGCCTCCTGACCCCGAGTTCCGCCTCCAATCACGCGAGTTACGCCTTCAATCACGCGAGTTCGCTCTCTGATCACGCGAGTCGTCCGTCTGATCACGCGAGTTCGCCGCCCCATCACACGCGTCCCGTGGCGTGAAAGACGGAACTCGCGTGATTGGCCGGACGACACCCGCCGCCGCCGCAATTAGTCACCTACTTGCGGCCCGGATCAGGCGCGCGAGTGGCTCGACCGGCGCAAGTAGGTGACTAATTGCGGGCGCGGGGGTCACTTCGCGTCGGCGTAGGTGTCCACGGCGGCGATGTGCAGCGGGAACCGGACCGGGCAAGCGGGGCCGAACATCATCCGCGCCGCCTCGGTCATGCTGTCCACAATGGACTGCGAGACCTCGTCGGCGAACTCGGCCGGGGTGTGCACCAGTACCTCGTCGTGCTGGAAGAACACCAGGTGCGCGGGGGAGGGGAGCTTGCTCCGCAGGGTCGCCAGCAGGATCGCGGTCATGTCCGCGGCGCTCGCCTGAACGACGAAGTTGCGGGTGAAGCGGCCCCAGTTGCGGGAAGCCTGCCTGGCCTTGAGCTCGCCGGCCTCGTCCTCCGCGACGCCGCCGGTCAGCGCGCGCCAGGCTTCCGACGGCGCGGGCGACGTGCGGCCCAGCCGGGAGCGGACGCGCTCACCGCGTTCCCCCGCCTGCGCGGCACGCTCCACATAGGACACCGCGTCGGGGAACCTGGTCCGCAGCAACGCCAGCAGCGGCCCCGCCTCGCCGGACGTGCCGCCGTACATCGCCGACAGCATCGCGATCTTCGCGCGGTCCCGGTCGTCCCTGTCGTCCCAAGCCGGCACCGGCACGCGGCGCACTCCGGAGAACATCGCCTCGGCGAGGCTCGCGTACAGATCCGTGGCCGCGGCGACTTCGGCCAGTTTGCGGTCTCCGGACAATGCCGTCAGCACCCGCGGCTCCAGCTGGGCGGCGTCGGCGACCACCAGTTTCCAGCCCGGATCCGCCCGGACGCAGGTCCGCAGGATCTTCGGGATCTGCAGCGCGCCCCCGCCCCGGCTCGCCCAGCGACCGGAAACCACCCCGCCGACGACGTAATGCGGGCGGAACCGGCCGTCGTGCACCCACTCGTCGAGCCACGTCCAGCCGTTGGCCGAATGCAGCCGCGCGAGTTCCTTGTACTCCAGCAGCGGCGGGACGGCGGGATGGTCGATGTCGCGCAGCAGGTACTTCCTGGCCGACGTGACCTCGATGCCCTCCCGTCCGAGGGCCCGGACGACGCTGGCCGGGGCGTCCGGGTTGACCGGCCGCCCGCCGAACGCGTCGCTGATCTTCGCCGCCAGCTCGACCAGCCGCTTCGGCCGGTGCCCGGCCGGAACGCGGGGCCCGAGCTGGTCGGCGAGCAACGCCGAATGCAGGTCGGCCCGCCACGGCAGCCCGTCGGCCGACATCTCCGCCGCCGCCAGCGCGCTCGCCGATTCCGCCGCGAAGAGCAGCCGTAACCGCTCTGGGTGATCGGTGACGGCGACCCGCTTCTCCTGCTCGGCCAGCACCCGGCGCGCCGCGTCGAGCACAGTGACACCGGAGGGCAGCCTCGGGCCGCGTGTCTCGAACAGCGTCGGCTGGTCGTCCTCGGCCCAGAGCGGCGGCTCGTCGGCGGGCGCCTCCTGCCCGTTCGCCCTGGCCAGCGCGGCACGCAGGCTCCGCGACTCCTGCGGACGGCCTTCGTGGGCCAGGAGCAATCCCTCGGTCAGCGCCAGGTCATGACAGCGCCGCACCCGGACGCCCGCCTTGATCAACGCCGGGTACGTCCCTTCGACCGACGGGAACACCCAACGGGGTGAGTGCTCCGCCTCCAGGCGCCGTACCTCGTCGACGAACTCCGGGAGCTTCATACCCCGCCGCGGCGGCTGCCCGGAAAGAGCGATCGCGAAGTCGCCATCCTCCTCTTGACCTGCGATCGCCTGCACACTCACATTGTGGTGGTTCCCCCCGACATTTCTGTCACCAGACGGCTAGTGCGCCTGCGCTATCGGTCGGCTACTGTCGAGTAGCAACCCCATACCGCCGGTACGCGAACCGCCGGCGGCATGGTGTCTCGCCGCAGCAGCAACGGAGGTGCCCGGATGAGAAACCCCACCGGCCTCGCCACCCTGGTGGCGGGCAAGGTGACCGAGACCGTGCGCAGCATCGACGTGATGCGTCAAGCGGGCCTGCTCCCCATCCCGCGGGTCGACGAGGGCCTGCGTTCGCTGGTCATGGTGCGGAAGTGGGGTCCGTTCGCCGGGGCGAACATGATCGCCGCCCGCCGGGACCCGACCGCCACCGGCATCATCGACGAGCTCGGCCCGCTGACCTTCAAACAGCTCGACACGCAGTCGAACGCGCTGGCCAGGGCATGGTCCGAACGCGGCCTCGGCCCGGGTTCGGTGATCGCCGCGCTCTGCCGCGACCACCGCGGTCTCGTGCTGACGATGCTCGCGTCGGGCAAGCTCGGCGCGAAGCTGCTGCTGATGAACACCGGGTTCGCCAAACCGCAGCTCGCGGACGTCGCGAAACGCGAAGGCGTCACGGCGCTCGTGTACGACCAGGAGTTCACCGACCTGCTGGACGCGGTCGAAGGCGACGTCGACCACTACCTCGCGTGGGTCGATTCGGACGCCGAGCTCTCCGGGCACGAGATCCCGATCGTCACCGAACTGGTCGCCAGCACCGACGACCGCCCGTGGCCCGCGCCCGCGAAACCGGGCGGGTTCATCCTGCTGACCAGCGGCACCACCGGGACGCCGAAGGGCGCTCCGCGGCCGCACACTTCCGCGCTCGCCTCCGCGCAGTTCCTCGACCGCATCCCGCTGCGGACCGGCGAGGCGACCTACATGGGCGCGCCGCTGTTCCACGGCACCGGACTGTCGCAGTTCATCCTGTCCTTCGCGCTCGGTTCGAAGGTCGTCATGCGGCGCAAGTTCGTGCCGGAGGAGACGCTGCGCGGCGTCGCGGAGAACCGCTGCACCACGCTGGTCCTCGTGCCGACGATGCTGCAACGGATCGTCGATCTGCCCGAGGAGGTCCGCGCCAAGTACGACACCTCGTGCCTGCGGATCATCTTCGTCGCGGGCTCCGCGTTGTCACCGGATCTGGGGAACCGCGCGACCGCAGCGTTCGGCGACGTCGTGCACAACCTCTACGGCTCCACCGAGGTCGCGGTCGCGACGGTGGCGACCCCGGAGGACTGGCGCAAGGCGCCGGGCACGGTCGGCCGCGCGCCGGTGGGCTGCAAGGTGGCGCTGTACGACGAAAAGGGCGGCAAGATCACCGAACCGCATGTCACCGGCCGGGTGTTCGTCGGCAGCGGGCTGAGCTTCCAGGGTTACACCGACGGGCGTAACAAGGAGATCATCGACGGGCTGCTCTCCAGTGGCGACGTCGGCCACTTCGACGAGGACGGCCTGCTGTTCATCGATGGCCGCGACGACGAAATGATCGTCTCCGGCGGCGAGAACGTCTTCCCGATCGAGGTCGAGAACCTGCTGGTCGAACGTGAAGACGTGATCGAAGCGGCGGTCGTCGGCGTCGCGGATCCCGACTTCGGGCAGCGGCTGAAGGCGTTCGTGGTGCGGGCCGAGAAGTCGGATCTGGACGTCGAGGGGGTGCGGGACTACGTCAAGGCGAACCTCGCCCGGTACAAGGTGCCGCGCGACGTGGAGTTCCTCGACGAGCTACCGCGCAACGCGACAGGGAAGGTGCTGCGGAACAAGCTGCAATGAGCGCCGGTACCGGCCGCGTTGGTGCCAGGCTCGGTCCGTGAAGGCCTCCTTGAGGGACTCTGGGTCCCTCAAGGAGGCCTTCATGTACTCAGGCGGGCAAGGGCACTGGTACCGAGGCGATCAGTACTCCCAGTCGATGCCGAAGACGCCGGGGCCGAAGTCGAGGGCGACGGCGTGGACGCCGTTGCCCTGGTCCGGTTTGAGTTCCTTCCGGTCCAGCGGAGAGGTCCCCTGCCTGGAGTACTGCCAGCATTTCGCCGGGACGGTGCCCGGGTCGAACCGGACCTCCAGCAGGTACTCGCGGACGGGACGCCGGAACTCGCGGTAATGCGTGTTCCGGCATTCCGGGTACGGCGGGCCGGGGTTGGTGAGCGAGTACTCGATCAGATGCGTTTCGCCGCGGTCGATGGGCCGGTCGAAGAGCAGTTCGGCCACCGTGAGCCCGTGTTCGTCGTCGACTTCGGCGCGGCCGACGTGGCAGTTGCGCAGCGTGTTCAGCACCGGCGGCCCGGCCTCCGGGTCACCCTGGGCGTAGACCAGCAGCCAGCGGTCCTGCCCGTCCGCGCCCGCCTGGAACACCGCCCGCGCGGTCACCGCGCGTTGCCCGCCGTCCTCCGCGATCTCGCACAGGTCGTGCAGGCCGACCAGTTTCAGCTGATGGTGTTGTTCGAGCGCGTTGGGCGCGCCGACCTTCTCCAGCAGCGCCTGGAGCGCTTCGAGTGGGAAGGTCAGCGGCTGCTCGGTGGTCGCCCGGCTGCGGCGTGACGACGCCCCGCGCGGTCGCGGCGGCGGCAGCAGGCTGAGCAGCGAACCGGCGGGGATCGCCAAGACCTCTTCGAGGACCCGGACCGCGGACAGCGAACTCTGCCGTTCCGGCTGACGTTTGCCCGATTGCCAGTAACTCAGCGCGGTCACGCTCACCGAAGCGCCGCGCGCGAGCAGCCGGGCTTGGATACGGTCGAGACTCAGGCCGCTGGTGGCGATGGCCGAGCGCAGCGCGGTGGCGAACGCGGTACGCGGCTGTTCTTCATCGTCCGTGGTCACTCGGTCCGCCGCGCTCCCCGCCACCATATGCTGACCGACCGCCCCCGTCTGCCGTTCCCTGACACCGCCCGGTTGATAACAACACGAATAACTTTAACAGTCTGAGGTAACGCTTCAGGGACACCTTCTGCCAGGAGAAAACGACTTTTCGGGTGAGCGTCGTTACGCCGAATGGCCTAGTACTGGTAACTGTGAATCATTGCCCGGCCACCAGCGCACCGGCTTGCATGGCTCTCAGCAACGATCATCCTCCCGGGTGATCCGCACGGCGCGGCAGGAAGGGAACCAGTGAGCAAGTCCCGGAAGAACCTGAAGTCCCGAAAGACCCGTAGTGGCCTGGTGGCGGGAGTCGCCATCGCCGGTGTGACCGCGGCGGTCGCCACGTTCGGCGCGGGTGCCGCCAACGCCGACCAGCAGGGCGAGATCCGCGGCGCGGGTGCGGCCAACGCCGTCGGCGGCAGCTACATCGTCGTCCTCAAGCCCACCGCGGTCGGCCAGGGCGTGGCCGCGGCGAGCGAGGTCACCGCGAACGTCGCCTCGAAGGCGCAGGGCCTCACCGGTCAGTACGGCACCACGCTGTCCCGCACGTTCGGCTCGGCGCTGAACGGCTTCTCGATCAAGGCCGACGAGGCCGCCGCGAAGCGTCTCGCCGCCGACCCGCAGGTCGCGTACGTCGTCCAGAACAAGACGTTCAAGATCAGCGAGACCCAGGACAACCCGCCGTCGTGGGGCCTCGACCGCGTCGACCAGGCCGACCTGCCGCTCGACACCAAGTACACGTACCCGACGAAGGCCGACAACGTCACCGCCTACGTCATCGACACCGGTGTCCGCGGCTCGCACAAGGACTTCGGTGACCGCGCGGCCGGCGGCAAGGACTTCGTCGACAACGACGACACCCCCAACGACGAGCACGGCCACGGCACGCACGTCGCCGGCACCATCGGCGGCACGGACCACGGCCTGGCCAAGGGAGTGAAGATCGTCGGCGTCCGCGTGCTGGACGCCAACGGCAGCGGCACCACCGAGGGTGTCGTCGCCGGTGTCGACTGGGTCGCGGCGAACGCCAAGGGCCCGTCGGTCGCCAACATGAGCCTGGGCGGCGGCGCGGACGACGCCCTGGACGCGGCGGTCAAGGGCGCCATCGACAAGGGCGTGACCTTCGCGCTCGCGGCGGGCAACGAGTCCTCCGACGCCGGCACCACTTCGCCCGCCCGGGTGAAGGAGGCCATCACGGTGGCCGCCAGCGACAAGACCGACAAGCAGGCCAGCTTCTCGAACTACGGTTCGGTCGTGGACCTGTACGCGCCGGGTGTCGACATCACCTCGACGTGGGGCACCGGTGACGACGCCACCAACACCATCAGCGGTACCTCGATGGCCGCGCCGCACGTCGCCGGTGCCGCCGCGCTGTACCTCTCGGCGAACCCCGAGGCCACCCCGGCCCAGGTCGCCGAAGGCCTGGTCGGCGCCGCCGCGGACGGCAAGATCAGCAACCCGACCGGCGGAACGGCGAACAAGCTGCTCCAGGTCAAGTAAGACCCTTTCGGACAGGCTGCCCCCGGCGTACTCCAGGCGCCGGGGGCAGCCCCCTGTCCGAGGGGTACCAGACTTGTTACCAACCGGTAAGCTCCAGTCCATGGTCCTGCGGAAGAACATCCTGATCACCGGGGCGAGCTCCGGACTCGGCGAGGGAATGGCCAGGCAGTACGCCGCCAGAGGCCGCGACCTGGCGTTGGCCGCCCGCCGTGTCGAACGGCTGGAAGCCCTCGCCGCGGAACTCAAGAAGGCCTATCCCGGCATCAGGGTGGTCACCCGGAAGCTGGACGTGAACGACCACGACCAGGTCTTCGCCGTCTTCGAGGAGTTCCGCGAGGAACTCGGCTCCCTCGACCGCGTGATCGTGAACGCGGGACTCGGCAAGGGGCAGCCCATCGGCTCAGGCCGGTTCGACGCCAACCGGCAGACCCTCCAGACGAACTTCCTCGCCGCGGCCGCCCAGATCGAGGCCGCCGTCGGCATCTTCCGCAAGCAGAAGGACGGCCACCTGGTGGTCGTCTCCTCCTTCTCCGCACTTCGCGCTTTCCCAGGCAATCTGACCGCGTACGCCGCTTCGAAGGCGGGCGTCTCGGCGCTGGCCGAGGGCACGCGGATCGAGCTGATGAAGACGCCGATCAAGGTCACCACGCTGCTGCCCGGATTCATCGAATCGGAGATGAACGAGGACATCACGAAGGTGCCCCTCGGGACGAGGGCGGAGGCGGGCGCGCAGGCGCTGGTCAAGGCGATCGAGTCGGAAACCGCGAAGGCGTACGTGCCCTCGTGGCCGTGGGCGGTGCTCGCCAAGGTGTTCCCGTTCGTCCCGGCGTCGGTGTTGAAGAAGTTCGCATGACGCTGGTGCCGGACAAGACCGTCGAGGTACGCGGAGAGGACTCGTTCGACCCGGCCGCGGTGCACGCCTGGCTGGCCGGCCGGATTTCCGGGCTCGGCGACTCGCCGCCCGAGGTCCGGCAGTTTCCCGGCGGTGCCTCGAATCTCACGTACCTGCTGACCTATCCGGACCGCGAGCTGATCCTGCGGCGCCCACCGCTCGGGCACAAGGCCGCGTCCGCGCACGACATGCGCCGCGAGTTCCGGGTTCAGCAAGGATTGCGGCCGGTCTTCCCGTACGTGCCCGAGGTTCTCGCCTTCTGCGACGACGAAACCGTGCTCGGCGGCGACTTCTACGTGATGGAACGCCTTGAAGGCCTGATCCTGCGCGGAGATCTGCCCGCCGGTCTCGAACTGCCGCCGGAGGGCGCGCGCGAGCTGTGCGGCAAGGTCGTCGACCGGCTGGTCGAGCTGCACGCCGTCGACATCGAGGCCGCCGGGCTGGCCGATCTCGGCAAGGGCGCCGGCTACGTCGAGCGTCAGGTGCGCGGCTGGTCGGAGCGGTTCCTCAAGGCACGCACCGAGAACGTCCCGGACTGCGCCGAGGTGATGGCGTGGCTGAAGGAGAACCAGCCGTCCGAGGTCAAGATCTGCTTGATCCACAACGACTACCGGCTCGACAACCTGGTACTCGACGACGATCTCGACATCGTCGGCGTGCTCGACTGGGAGATGGCCACCCTCGGCGATCCGCTGATGGAACTGGGCAGCACCCTGGCGTACTGGGTGCAGGACGACGATGACGACGTCATGAAGCTCAGCCGCCGTCAGCCGACGCACGTACCCGGGATGTACACGCGCGGGGAGTTCGTGCGCCGGTACGCGGAGCGATCCGGGCTCGAAATCGGCGACTGGACCTTTTACGAGGTGTACGGCCTGTTCCGGCTCGCGGTGGTGATCCAGCAAATCTACAACCGGTTCCACAGTGGACAGACGACCAATCCCGCGTTCAAGGATCTGTGGCAGTTCGTCGGCTATCTGGACGGCCGTTGCCGCCGGATCATCGGAGGAGGACAAGCGTAGATGGGTGCGATCTACCTGGTCCGGCACGGACAGGCGTCGTTCGGCGCGGAGAACTACGACCAGCTCTCGCCGCGCGGCTTCGAACAGTCCACCGTGGTCGGTGAAGAACTGCTGCGGCGGGGTGTCGAATTCACCCAGGCGCGAGCGGGTTCCCTTGCCCGCCAACGGGACACGGCCGCGACGGCGTTGAAGGTGCTCGGCTCCGGGATCGCCGTCGTCGAGGACGAACGCTGGAACGAGTACGACCACGTCGACATCGCGAAGTACCACGCCGCCGGCGTCCAGCAGACCGATTCGCGGGCGTATCAGGCCGCTTTGGACGGTGCGCTGAACGCCTGGGTCTCCGCCGGTGAAGACAGCCCGTGCGCCGAAACCTGGCCACGGTTCCTTGAGCGGGTCAAGGGCGCGCTGGCCGACGTCGTGGCGTCACTGGGCAAGGGTGAGCACGCCGTCGTCTTCAGCTCCGGCGGAGTGATCGCGACGGTCTGCGGCGCGCTCATGGGCACGCCCGAGGCAGGGTTGCTGAAACTGAACCGGGTCACCGTGAACGCGGGCATCACCAAACTGGTGTCCGGCCGCGGCGGCGTGACCCTGCTGTCGTTCAACGAACATCCGCATTTCGAGGCGGAAGCCGCGGAACTGCTCACCTACCGCTAGTGTCCCGCACCGGAATGCGGCACATGATTCGGCAGCCCAGCTTCCCGCTGGCGACGTTGCCGGTCCGCCCGAGTACAACCCGGTACGAGGACGAACCGGCAACACCGCCGGCGGAAACCTGGATCCACCGACTCATGCACCGCGTTCCGGTGCGCGACACTAGGAGAAACCCGATGGCGTTCGGCGAGGTCACGGTCATCCCGGTCAACGGGCACGGTCCCGAGGACGTCGTGGTCGACGACCAGGGGCGGATCTACACCGGCGTCGACGACGGGCGGATCCTGCGCCTCACGCCGGACGGCAAGCGGATCGACGTCCTCGGCGACACCGGCGGCCGTCCACTGGGGCTGGAGTTCTACGGCGAGGACCTCCTGATCTGCGACGCCAAGGCCGGTCTGCTCACCATGCCGCTCGCGGGCGGTCCCGTGACCACGCTGGCGACTTCGGCCGCGGGCCTCGATTTCGTGTTCTGCAACAACGCCGCCGTCGCCTCCGACGGCACGGTGTACTTCACCGACTCGTCGCGCCGCTTCGGCATCGAGAACTGGCGCGACGACCTGATCGAGCAGACCGGCGGTGGACGGCTTTTGCGGCGCACGCCGGACGGGAAGATCGAGCAGCTCGCCGACGGTTTCCAGTTCGCCAACGGCGTCGCGCTGCCGCCCGACGAGTCCTATTTGGCCGTCGCCGAGACCGGCGCCTGCCGGGTCTCGCGCGTGTGGCTCACCGGCGACAAGGCGGGTACGCGCGACTACCTCGTCGACGATCTGTGGGGGTACCCCGACAACATCTCGACCGGCAGCGACGGGCTGATCTGGATCACCGTGGCGAGTCCGAAGGTGCCCGCGCTTTCCTTGGTACGGAAGCTCCCCGCGCCGTTGCGGGCCGGTGTCCGGGCGTTGCCGACGGCCCTGCAGCCCGCACCCGCGCGGGAATGCGGGGTGCGCGGCGTGACGCCGGACGGGAAGCTGGTCCACGAACTACGCGGGGAGATCGACGGGTTCCACCTGCTCGTCGGCGTCCGCGAGCGGGCCGGGACCCTCTACTTCGGCTCGCTGGAGGACAACGCGATCGCCGTCACCTCAGTCTAGGCAGAATTCGTTGCCCTCCGGGTCGTTCATCACGATGAAGCCGAGGCTCAACGGCTGCTCGGGTTCGAAGCGCTGAACCCGCTTCGCCCCCAGCGCGACGAGCCTGTCGCACTCGGCTTCGAGCGCCGCCATGCGCTCGTCGCCCACCAGCCCGGGAGCGGCGCGGATGTCGAGGTGGACGCGGTTCTTCGCGATCTTGTCCTCCGGGACCTGCTGGAAGAAGATCTTCGGCCCTTCGCCGTCCGGGTCTTCGAGGGCCGACCTGGTGTTGCGCTGATCCTCGGGCACGCCGACCCGCTCGAGGAACTCGGCCCACGCGTCCAGCGGATCGGTGCCCTCGGGCACCTCGACCCCGGGAGGGCCGGGGTGGACGTAGCCCAGGGCGTCACGCCAGAAGATCGAGAGGGTTTTGGGGTCGAGGGCGTCGAAGCTGACCTGGAATTCGCGGCTCTTGCGGTTCATGGGACCACTCTGACATACCTAGCGGACAGGATCGGTCCGCTATCTCTGGCACAGTGGGTGACATGGAGGACGAGCGCGGCACGACCGAGCGGGTGCTCACCCTGCTCGGCCTGTTGCAGCAGCGCGCGGTGTGGACCGGCCCGGAACTCGGCGAGCGGCTCGGCGTCACGCCGCGCACGATCCGGCGGGACATCGAGCGGCTGCGGGCGATCGGCTATCCGGTGCAGGCCAGCAACGGTGTTGGTGGCGGGTATCAGCTCGGCCCGGGCCACGACATGCCGCCGTTGCTGTTGGACGATGAGGAGGCGATCGCCACCGCGGTCTCGCTGCTCGCCGGCGCGGGCAGTGGTGAAGCCACACTCCGGGCGTTGACGAAGCTCGACCGGGTGCTGCCGACCAGACTGCGGCACGAGGTGAGCGCGCTGTCCGGCTCGGTGGTCGCCTTCGACGGAAGCCGCGCGCCGATCGACCCCGACGTCCTCATGACACTGGCCCGCGCCTGCCGCGACGAGGTCGAGGCGGGCTTCGGGTATCCGTCCTCCTCGGGTCCTACGCCGCGACGGGTCGAGCCGTACCGGCTGGTGGCCTCCGGCCGGCGCTGGTACCTGCTCGCCTACGACCTCGACCGCGACGACTGGCGCACCTTCCGCGTCGACCGGATGACCGAGGTTTCCGCGCGGTCTTGGCGTTTCCGCCCGCGCCCGGCGCCCGACGCGGCGGCCTATGTGCAGGAGAACATCGCCAGCCGGGTCTACCGGCACCAGGCGCGGTTCCTGGTGCACGCGCCCGCCCCGGTCGTGCGGGCGCAGATCCCGGCTTCGGCGGCCGTGGTGCGGGAACGGGGTCCTTCGCGGTGCGAGGTGTTGAGCGGGGCCGGGGATCTCGACTTCCTGCTCATGCATGTGGTGGTGCTGGGGCACGCGTTCGAGGTGCTCGAACCGGCGGAGCTGGGGGAGCGGTGCCGGGTCCTGGCCGAACGTTTACTCGGGGCGGCGGCTCCTGCGCAAGTAGGTGACTAATTGCGGGGGCTCTGGGCGCCTGAAGTACATGAAGGGGGCCTTCATGTACCTAGGCGCAAGGATGGGGTCCTTCATGTACTTGCGTGATCGGACTGCGCAAGTAGGTGACTAGTTGCGGCGGGGGGAAGAGCTCACCGGCCGGTCCACTGGGGCGAACGCCCGGTCGTCCAAGCCGCATAGAACTCCCCGTGGTCCTTCGCCGTCATCAGCAAAGCTTGCGTGATCGCCTCGAGTTCGATCGAACTCGCCAGGTCCATGTCGAGCTCGCGCGTCAACAGCACCTTCGTCGTGCTGTAGGCCAGCGCCGGTCCGTCGGCGAGCCGCCGGGCCAAAGCGGAGGCCTCGGAAGCGAGCTCAGCGTCGGGCACCACCTTCGAGGCGAGGCCGATCGCCTCCGCGCGGGCCGCGTCGATCTTGTCGCCCAGCATCAGCAGTTCCGTCGCGCGGCCCAGGCCGACGAGCCGCGGCAGCAGGTACGCCGAGCCCATGTCGGCGCCGGCCAGGCCGACTTTCGTGAACAGGAAAGCGAATTTCGCCGACGACGCCATCAGCCGGAAGTCGCTCGCCAGCGCGATCACCGAACCCGCGCCCGCCGCGATGCCGTTCACCGCGGCGATCACCGGGATGGGGCACTCCCGCAGCGCTTTCACCACCGCGCCGGTCATGCGCGTGAACTCCAGCAGCTCGGCGGACTCCATTTTCTGCAGTTCGCCGATGATCTCTTCGACGTCGCCGCCGGAGCAGAAGCCGCGCCCCCTGCCGGTGATGACCAGCACCCGGACGTCGCCGCGGTGCGGCAACTCGGCCAGCAGGTCGCGCAGGTCCGCGTAGGCGTCGAAGGTGAGCGCGTTCAGTTTTTCGGGGCGGTCCAAGGTGACCGTGGCGACGCCGTCGTCCACGGTGAACTCGAAGTGCTCCCAGTCCGTCGTGATCGGCGGCGTGGCGCGGAACGGGCTCATGACTGGATCCCACCTCCATCGAGGACGAGTGTCTGTCCGTTGATCGCGGCGGCTTCTGGCGCCGCGAAGAAGGTCACCGCGTGGGCGACCTCGTCGGGTTCGAGCAGGCGGCCGAGCGGGGACGCGGCGGCGAGGGCGGCTTCCGCGCCTGCTTCGTCGCGGCCGGTCCGTTCCTGGATCCGGGCGACCGAGGCGGCGGTCATGTCCGTGCGCACGAAGGCCGGGCAGACGGCGTTCGCGGTGACGCCGGTCCCCGCCAGTTCCGCGGCGGTGGCCCGCATGAGGCCGACGGCGGCGTGCTTCGACGCGGTGTATCCGGCCGTGTAGCGGTAGCCGATATGCGACGCGGTCGAGGCGACGGTGACGATCCGGCCAGTGTCACGCGACCGCATACCGGGCAGAACCGCCCGTGTGCACAGGAAAGCGCCGGTCGCGTTGACCTCGAACTGGCTCCGCCACTGCTCCAGTGACGTCTTCGCCAGCGGGGCGCTCGCCGAGATCCCGGCGTTGTTCACCAGTACGTCCACCGGGCCGAGGTCGTCGAAATACCGGGCGACGGCGGCTTCGTCGGTGACGTCGCAGTCGGCCCGGCCGGGCGCGTGCACCTTGTCCCCGGCGGCCTGGAACCGGGCGGCGATGGCCGCGCCGATCCCGCGTGTCCCGCCGGTGACGACGACGATCCTGCTCACTCTGCCTCCACCCGGCGCAACGCGCGCCGATCGAGTTTTCCGTTGGCCGTGCGGGGGAGTTCGGTCACGAACACCACCTCGCGCGGATACTTGTGCTTCGCCAGGTGCGCCCGCGCGTGGTCCTTCAGTTCGTCGGCGGTCACGGAGGCGCCCTCCGCCAGGACGACGCACGCCCGCGGGACGACCAGGCCGTCGACGCTCATCCCCAGCACCGCGCAGTCGACGACGGCGGGATGACCGATGAGACAGTCTTCGATCTCGCTCGGCGCGACGAACACGCCGGACACCTTCAGCAGGTCGTCGGCGCGGCCGTGGTGGTGGAAGTACCCGTCGGTGTCGCGGCTGAACAGGTCACCGGTGCGCAGGGTGTCGCCGTGGAACGTCCGCGCGGTCTTCTCCGCGTCGCCGTAGTACTCCCGCGCGATGGTCGGGCCGGTCACCTCCAGGGTGCCGATCTCCCCGTCCGGTAAGGGATCGCCGCTCTCGTCGAGAACGCGAGCGGTGTAACCGGGGACCTCGCGGCCGAGGCTGCCGACCCGCTGCGCGCCGGGCACGTTGGACAGGTAGATGTGGTACGCCTCCGACGAGCCGATCCCGTCGATCACCGGGACACCGAACGCGTTGTCCCACTTGCGATGCAGCTCGGATGGCAGCGCCTCGCCCGCTGACGTCGCGAGCCGTAGCGAACTCATGTCCACAGTAGACGCCGCCGGATGGGCGATCATCGCGCTCATCATGGTCGGCACGTTGACGAGGATCGTGGGACGGTAGCGCTCGATCAGCGAGAACAGCAGCTCGGCGGTGCTGCGTTGCGGGAACACGATCCCGGACGCGCCGACGCCGAACGGGAACAACGCGGTCAGATCCCGCGCGTAGCCGAAGAACAGCTTCGGCACGGCCAGGACGCGGTCGTCCTCGCGGAGGCCGAGCACGCCGAGCGCGTATCGGTCGAAGCTCTCCAGTGCGCTGCGCGCCGGATGCACGCACGCTTTGGGTGAACCGGTGCTCCCGGTGGTGAACTTCCAGATCGCGACATCGTCCAAAGTGGTCGGTGCGGCTTCCAGGCCGGGTGAAGCCGACGCGACCAGCGCGTCGAACGAGTGCTCGCCGGGCTCCACCTCGACATCGCCGATGACCAGCAGGTTCCGTGCCCCGGCTTCGCGCAGCGCGGGCAACGTCGAGGCGTCCGCGATGACGACGACGGCCTCGGTGTAGGCCAGGTAGTACGCGTAATCCTTCGGCTGGAGGAAGGAGTAGACCTCGGCGGTGACGGCGCCGATCTTCTGCGCCGCGTACCAGACCGCCACGAACTCGACACTGTCGTTCAGCGCCAGCAGGACCCGCTGTCCACTTCGGACGCCGAGGTCGCGCAGCACGTTCCCGGCGCGGTTCACCAGCGCCGCCAGCTCCGCGTACGTGACCTCCTCGTCGCCGCACAACAACGCCGTCCGCTCGCCGGGGAGGCGGTCCACGAAATGGGTCGCCAGGTTGAAGGTCATGCCAGCTCCCGGATCGCTTCGACCAGGATGTCGGTGAGCACCGAGAAGGTCTTCTCGCCTTCTTCGGCGCTCGCCTGGGCAGGAGTGCCGCAGTAGGCCTCGGTCATCCCGGCCGAGGCGAAGTCCGTGACCCCGCCGCGCGCCAGGTCGACGTGGACCGCGGGCAGTGCGCGCTGGACGGCGGCGTCGACGAGGTCCGGCCGGTCGGCGAGCACCAGCGACGTCTCGTACTGCCCGGCGTGGCACTCGCCCGAGCGGAACTCGTCGGTGAGCCGGGTGGCGTACCGGCGGCGGACCAGGTCGACGAAGCCGGCGCCGCCGGTCTCCGCCACGCGCCGCAGCACGGCCAGCTGTGCCGGTTCGAAATGGTTGTTGACCAGCAGGATCCGGGAAAGTCCCTGCTCGGCGAGCGCCCCGCAGATCTCGGTCAGCAGCGCGTACAGGGTCTCTTCGCCGATCGAGATGCCGCCCGCGAAGCCGGCCGCGAACCGGGTCACGCCGTAGGGCACCTCGGGGAGGATCAGCACGCGGACGCCGGGGTCGCCCGCCAGCCGGGCGGCGGCACGCTCGCACATCCCCCGTGAGATCAGGGGATCGGTGCCCAGCGGCGCGTGCGGCCCGTGTGGTTCGACCGCGCCCACCGGCAGCAGCAGCACGGGGACGCGCGCATCGGACGCGAGCGCGGCCACCTGACGCGAGCTCAACTCCGCGAAGTACGTCACCCGAATCAAGCTACACCGCAGCGGCCTGAGGTGTATAGAGTTGCGCGCATGCCCGAATCGGCCACACCGCACGGCGACCCAGGTCCCCAGGAACTGGTGATGACGCTGCTCGGCACCTACGTGTCGCCGCGCGAGAGCCGTCGTGTCTGGTCCGGCGGCCTGGTCGCCGTGCTCGCCGGGCTCGGCTTCTCCGACGGCGCCGCGCGGATCGCGCTGGCCAGGCTCGTCCGCCGCGACCTGCTCGCGAGACACAAGGCGGGCAGGCTCACCCACTACTCACTGACCCGCCGCACGATCGCGCTCCTGGAGGACGGCGACCGCCGAATCTTCTCCCTCGGCAGGCGCGAACGCGAGGTCGGGGAGTGGACCGTGCTGTGGCAGAGCATCCCCGAAAGCCGCCGCCAAGCCCGGGAACGGCTGGTGCGTCGTCTGCGTTTCCTCGGTTTCGGGCCGGTGCAGGACGGCACCTGGATCGCTCCGCACGACCGGGAGGCCGAGGTACTCGCCCTGCTGGCCGAACTGGACGTCTCCGAGCACGCCGGGCTGATGCTCGGGAAACCGTCGGCGGGCCTCGACGTCCGGCGGTTCGCCGGCCGGGCCTGGAACCTCGACGGCCTCGCCGCGCGGTACGACGCGTTCGTCCGGGATTTCGGCGGGTACCCGGATGACCTGCCCGACGCGGAGGCGTTCGCCGTCCGGACCTGGCTGACGCACACCTTCCGCGCCTTCCCGTCGCTCGATCCGGAACTCCCGGTCGAGCTGGTACCCGCTCCGCCGAGCCGGGCGGCCGCGGTGGAGCTGTTCCACGATCTTTACCAGGCACTGGCCCCGGCCGCGCAACGCCATTTCGATGAGGTGACAGAAAAATGACAGGCGACCCCGAGGGGCTCTTGATCTTTTCGGGGTCGCGCCGTTCTCGGCCGCCAGGCCCCGTGATCGCGATGGCAGGGCGCCATCGCGGGCAAGGCGACCTGACCGCGAAAGGTGCGCCCTGGCGGCGCGATCACGGTCGGCGCGATATCGATGAGGTGACAGAAAAATGACAGGCGACACTCAGGCCGCATTGAGTTACACGTCCTACCTTTCGCTGGACGAATTGCTGGACGCGCAGCATCCCCGCTCCGACGAACACGACGAGTTGCTCTTCATTGTTATCCACCAAGTGTATGAACTTTGGTTCAAACAAGTTCTCCACGAGGCGCTTTACCTGCAGGAGCAGCTCGAGGCGGGTAACACCGCTCACTCCGTCCGCACACTGCGGCGAATCCTGACTATCTTCAAGGTGGTGGTCGCGCAGATAGATGTGCTCGAGACGATGACTCCGAGCCAGTTCACCAGTTTCCGTGCGCGACTCGACGCTTCGAGCGGGTTCCAGTCGGCTCAATTCCGCGTTCTGGAGGCCGTTCTCGGCCGCCGGGACGAGCGGGTGTTCGCGCATTACCCCGAAGGCGGTGAGCAACGCGCCCAGATCTCCGACGCGATGTCACGGCCGTCGCTCTTCGATTCCTTCGTCACCTACCTCGCGGTGAAGGAGTACGACGTCCCGACCGGGCGCGATGTCACCAAGCCACTCGAACCCTCTCCGGCGCTCCAAGAGGTTCTGTTGCGGGTCTACCGCGATGACACCGGGCCGTCCGTCGTGGCGGAGCACCTGGTCGATCTGGACGAAGGGATGCAGGAGTGGCGGTATCGGCACGTGAAGATGGTCGAGCGCACCATCGGAGACAAGACCGGGACGGGGGGTTCGTCGGGCGCGCACTACCTGCGTTCGACGCTTTTCTCCCCGATGTTCCCGGACCTCTGGGCGGTGCGGAGCAGGCTTTGACGAACCTCGACGAACTCCGCCGCGACCCGAACGCGCTCGCGGCGCACTACACGGAATTCGGTGTGGCGGACCGGATCCTGTTGACCGGGCACTCGCATCAGGCCTGGCCCGACGTCGCGCGGGAGGGTCTTCTCGATGCCTTCGCCGACGCGGCCGAAGAGGTCGACACGAAGTGGGAGCGGGCCTTCGCGAAGGCCGACGAGATGCGGGCCGGGTTCCGGGCGCTGCTCGGTGACCCGCACGGCGCCATCGCGCTCGGTGCCAGCACCCACGATCTGGTGATCCGGTTCCTCTCGGCGATGGATCTCCCGAGCCGTCCGCGGCTGGTCACCACCGACGGGGAGTTCCACACGCTGCGCCGTCAGCTGGCACGGCTGGCCGAGGAAGGTGTCGAGGTCGTCCGCGTCCCCTCGACGCCGGTCAACACGCTGGCCGAACGCGTCGCGGCCGAGGTCACCCAAGACACCGCCGCCGTGCTCGTCTCGGCAGTGTTGTTCGAGACCTCCCGGCTCGTGCCGGGCCTCGCGCATCTCGCCGACGTCTGCCTTTCGAAGTCGGTGAACCTCGTCGTCGACGCCTACCACGCGCTCGGCGTCGTCCCGTTCTCGCTGCACGACCTCGGGCTCACCAACGCCTGGGTCCTCGGCGGCGGCTACAAGTACCTCCAGCTCGGTGAGGGCAACTGTTTCCTGCGGATGCCCGCGCACGCGCAGGAACTGCGCCCGGTCGTCACCGGCTGGTACGCCGAGTTCGGCGCGCTCGCGGACGAGCGCCGGCCAGGCCAGGTCGCCTACGCCTACGGATCGGACAGGTTCGCCGGAGCGACCTACGACCCGACGAGCCACTACCGGGGCGCTCGCGTCTTCCGGTTCTTCGCCGAGCAGGGGCTCACGCCCGAGTTCCTGCGGGAAGTCTCGCGGCACCAGGTCGGTTTCCTCGCCGAGGGCTTCGACAAGCTCGGGTTGCCCGAAAAGGTCATCACGCGTGACCGCGAGACACCGCTGGACCGGATCGGCGGTTTCCTGTCACTGAAGTGCGCCGACGCCGGTGCACTTCAGGCCGCCCTCGCCGGCCGCGGCGTCCGGACCGACAGCCGCGGCCCGTACCTGAGGTTCGGACCGGCGCCGTACCTGTCCGATCGTCAGCTCGACTCCGCGCTCCACGTCCTCCAAGAGGTCGTCAACGGCTGAGACGGCTCTGCCCCGGTTTGGCGAACGGACCGGGGCGATCTAGGTTTGCGATGTGGCACCGTCGCCGCCGGACGACCTTCGTCGGGGACTGTGCCTTGTTGCAGGAACTTCGCACGTGAGCCACAAGCAGCGTGCACTCCAGGACAAGGAGTCACCACAGTGACCGAAGTGTTCGGCCAGGGTACCGGCCATGAACAGGTCGTCTTCTGCCAAGACCAGGCCACCGGCCTGAAGGCCATCATCGGGATCTACTCGACGGCGCTGGGTCCGTCGCTCGGCGGAACCCGGTTCTACCCCTACGAATCCGAGGAAGCCGCGCTCGCGGACGTCCTCGCGCTGTCGAAGGGAATGGCCTACAAGAACGCGCTCGCCGGGCTCGACCTCGGCGGCGGCAAGGCCGTCATCATCGGCGACCCCCAGAAACACAAGACCGAAGCGCTGCTTCGCGCCTTCGGCCGGTTCGTCCAGTCGCTGGGCGGCCGCTACATCACCGCCTGCGACGTCGGCACCTACGTGCAGGACATGGACATCGTCGCCCGCGAATCGGAGTTCGTCACGGGCCGCTCGCCGGAGAACGGCGGCGCCGGCGACTCCTCGGTGCTCACCGCCTTCGGCACCTACCAGGGCATGCGTGCCTCCGCGGACGCCGTCTGGGGCGTCCCGGACCTCGCGGGCCGCAAGGTCGGCGTCGCCGGGGTCGGCAAGGTCGGGCACATCCTGGTCGGGCATCTGATCGAGGCGGGCGCGCAGGTGGTCATCACCGACGTGTCGCCCGCGGCGATCGAACGCACCCGCGCGGCGTACCCCGGGGTCGAGGTCGTCGAAGACCTCGACACGCTGATCCGCACCGAACTCGACGTCTTCGCGCCGTGCGCGCTGGGCGGCGTGCTCAACGACGAGACGGTCGGGCTGCTGCGCAGCAAGATCGTCTGCGGCGCGGCCAACAACCAGCTCGCGCACCCGGGCATCGGCAAGCAGCTCGACGACCGCGACATCCTCTTCGCGCCGGACTACCTGGTCAACGCCGGTGGCGTGATCCAGGTCGACGACGAGCGGCACGGCTTCGACTTCGCGCGGGCCAAGCGCAAGACGACGGCCATCTTCGACACCACGAAGGCGGTGTTCGCGCTGGCCAAGGCCGATGGGGTCCCGCCGTCGACGGCGGCCGACCGGCTGGCGGAGCGCCGGATGGCCGAGGTCGGCGGACTGCGGTCGATCCTGACGGTGTAGCTCTCCCGCAACTGCAATGAAGGGGCCTTTCATAGCAAATTTTGCTATGAAAGGCCCCTTCATTGCACTGGGGACGTGGCCACAGGGGGCCCGGAGGTGGCCGGTGTGGCGCGGTGCGGTGCCGGTCCGAGGCGTGGGGGGGGGGGGGGGGGGGGGCTCCGAAGAGGTGGGGTAGGGTCTTGTGATGACGGGGGGCGGGGGGGGGGGGGGGGGGGGGGGGGGGGGGGCGGGGGGCGCGGGTACAACAACCCACTCCACACACACTGCGCGCCGCGCCCCCCCCCCCCCCCCCCCACGCCGGCTTCGCCCCTTCACAGGCACGGAGCCGATCCAGGGCTCGGAAGCGGCGAAAGCCACTTTCAGGACACCAGGTGTCCCGAAAGTAGCTTTCGCGTCATGCGTATCCAGAGGCGCGGGGACTCAGCCGCTCTTGCGACGGAAGGTGCGCTTGTTCGCGGCCGGGCCGTGGGCGTGCAGGTTCTTGCCGCCGGCGTTCTCGTGTGCCGAGCCCGAGCGAGCCTGGGCCTGCTTGCGCTCCAGGGCCTCGCGGAACTTGCGCTTGGTGTCGTCCTCTTCGCCATCCGCTGGGGACGGTGCCGGTTCAGTCATTACTACCTCCGAGGTGACGACATGTGACGTTCTCACCCTGTCAGGAACCATCCGGATTGGCGAGTCGATTTACGTCACCTGGGCGGCGTGGGCAGCCGGACCGGGCCGCCGAACCGGACCCGGTCACGCAGCAGCGGCCGCCAGCAGTGGTCGCACAGCAGGATCGGCTTCAGCCGGTTGCCGCAGTCCACGTGCTCCAGCGTGATGTCCGGTTCCTGGCCAGGCATCTCGAAACCCCGCGACCACTCGGCGATGAACGCCAGCGCGGGAAAGAACGCGAGCCCTTTCGCCGTCAGCCGGTAGTCGTGCGCGTCGGTGCGGGTCTTCGCGGTCCCGGTCCGCAGCACGCCGACGTCCACGAGTTTCGACAGCCGCCCCGAAAGCACGCTCGGGCCGATGCCGAGTTCGCGTTCGAACTCCGAGAAGTGCCGTGCCCCGAGCAGCGCGCTCACCACGAGCCCGGTCGACCAGCGGTCGCCGAGGAGTTCCATGGTGTCGGGGAAGAACATCAGCGGGTCGCCCGCGAGGGACTCGGCGTCCTTGCGGCGGAAGCGTTTCGTCGCCGTCGCCTCGGCGACGCCGGTGTCGTCGAGCCGCCGCGCGCGGACGTCGCGGGCGTCGACCCGGCGTTCGCAGGAGGCGCAGCCGAGCGGCGCCGACGTGGGCAGCTCGCAGTCGAGGTGGATCAGCTTCGGCAGTGCGGCGCGCCGCCCCTCGACCCATTCCCGTTCCCACGCCCAGATCGAGATCAGCAGCGGCCACAGCGCGAGACCGCGTTCGGTGAGCCGGTACTCGTGCCGGGTGCGGCGCGCGTCCCGGTACGGCGTGCGGACGAGCATGCCGCCGTCGACCATTTCGCGCAGCCGCCCGGACAACGCGGTGGGGGAGATGCCGAGCCGCAGCCGGAGTTCCTCGTACCGGCGGAAACGCAGGAACAGGCTCTGCAGGATCAGCAAGGTCCACTGGTCGCCGAGCAGTTCGAGCGCCCGGCGCAACGGATCGCCCGCCGGCCGGACGCGGTGCGCCGTCGCCTCTGTCACGTACGTGCCTCTCCGGTGATGTCGCTGTCAGCGTACTACTGACTACAGCAGTAGAAGTCTGTTGACAGCTGGCTACAGAAATCATAGTGTCTCGGCAATCGGTCAACGCGAACCAGCCGGGGAGAACCGATGACCAGTACCTCCGAGCAGCCGGTCCTGGTGGCAGCCGCCGCCGGAGAACCCGAGGTCAACCCGTACCTGCTGGGTGTCTACGCCCCGGTCGGCGAAGAGATCGACGCGAGTGAGCTCGAGGTCATCGGCAAGATCCCCGCGGACCTGAACGGTGTGTACCTGCGCAACGGCCCCAACCCGCGGTTCGAGCCGGAGGGCCGCTACCACTGGTTCGACGGCGACCGCATGATCCACGCCGTCCACCTGGAGAACGGCAAGGCCCGCTACCGCAACCGCTGGATCCGCACCAAGGCCTTCGAGGCCGAATCCGAAGCGGGCAAGGCGCTCTGGAAGGGCGTCATGGAGTCGCCCAAGGGCAACCCGTTCGGCAACTCGCACGGCCTGAACGTCAAGGACAGCGCCAACACCGACCTGATCTTCCATCGCGGGAAGGTGCTTTCCACCTGGTACATGTGTGGCGAGCCGTACGGGGTCGACCCGCTGTCGCTGGAGACGCTGGGCGCCGAGAACTTCCTCGGCACGCTGGTCGGCGACATGATGGCGCATCCGAAGGTCGACGAGCGCACCGGCGAGATGTTCTGGTTCGACTACGGCCCGCGGCCGCCGTACCTGCGCTACGGCGTGATCAGCGCCGACGGCAGGGTCGCGAGCACGACCGAGATCGAACTCCCCGGTCCGCGCCTGCCGCACGACATGGCGATCACCGAGAACTACGCGATCCTGATGGACTTGCCGCTGGTCCAGGACCTGGAGGCGGCGCGCAACGGCCGTCACAAGCTGGTGTTCGACCGGTCGCTGCCGAGCCGGTTCGGGGTACTCCCTCGCTACGGTAACGGTAGCCAGATCCGCTGGTTCGAAGCCAGCCCTTGCTACATCTACCACGTCGTCAACGCCTGGGAGCAGGGCGAGGAAATCGTCCTCGACGTCTGCCGCGTCCAGCGGCCGCATGATCAGTTGGCCGCCCCGGCGGCCGACGCACGCACCCCGCTCGCCAAGATGCTGTCGTACCTGCGGCTGGACGCCTCACCGCACCGCTACCGGTTCAACCTGCGGACCGGGCAGTGCCTGGAGGATCAGCTCGACGACGACAACACCGAGTTTCCGTCCGTCGACTCGAGGGTGGTCGGCGGCCGGAATCGCTTTTCCTACGCGGTGCACATCTCGCCGGATTCGACGCTCAAGTTCGACGGCCTGGTGTGCTACGACAATCTTGCCGGCGCAAAGACCGAATATCGCTTCGGTCCGGGCCGGTGGGGCAGTGAGGCGCCGTTCGCACCCCGCGACGGCGCGGCCGCCGATTCCGCTGACGGCTATCTGGTGACCTTCGTCCAGGACGAGCGCGAGGGGCGCTCGGAACTGAACGTCTTCGACGCCGCCGATCTCGCTGCCGGACCCGTGGCCAGGGTCCTTTTGCCCCAGCGTGTCCCGCTCGGTTTTCACGCGACCTGGGTCCGGGCGGACCAGCTGGAACCTTCCGGTAGCCGATGATCCCCTTCACATCCGCCCACCGGAGGGGAGTGGGCAGGTGCGCGCACGCCGGGAAGCCGTGTCCGAGTTGCCCCTGCCAGGGGGTGGGGCGACTCGGACACGGCCTTTCGCGCGGCACGCCATACCGCCCCGGCGAGCATGCCGATCGCGGTCGCGGCGGCGAACACGATCGCGGCGACACCGGTCTCGGTGGTGAACCGAAGCTCGCCCGCCGTGCCGACGGTGAATCCCGAATGGACACTCCAGGCGATCAGCGCCGTCCCGGCCGCCGCGGCGCGACTGGTCACGGCACCGGTGAGGAGCACGACGAAACCCAAGGCCGCCAAGGAAAAGACGTGATGTCGCGGGGAACCGAGGAGTCCGGCCACCGACGCCGCGACGACGACGGAGACACAACCGAACGGGAAGCCGAAACACTCGGTTTTCCTCATCCGCCCAGTCAACTCCGCGTCACCGGACGTGCCGTCCGCGTGAACGGGTTCCCTACGCCTCCGCCGGGATTCTTGACGCCTTATTGAGGGCCAAGGTGTCTTAGGTACCTACGTGGTTCCGGCTGCGGTTGGTGCCAGGCATTCACGGACCTCAGGCGGGTAAGAGACCCCCGGCACCTTTGCCTTATCTCTCAAGCCTTCCGCGCGTGCGCGATGATCGCGCCGGCGATCGCGGGCCACAACTGCCGCGGCAGTTCGTGCCCCATTCCGGGGAACAGCAGCAGTTCGGCATCCGGGATCGCTTCCGCGGTCGCCTTCCCGCCGCTGACGTTGATCAGCGGGTCGCTCTCGCCGTGGATGACGAGCGTGGGGACGCGGACCTCGCGTAGCTTCGCCGTGCGGTCACCCGAAGCGACGACGGCGGCCGCCTGCCGCAACGCGCCGGCGGGGTGATTGGCCCGGTCGTAGTTGCGGGCGGCCTTCATCCGCAGGAATTCGTCGTCGGACGGGTGCCCTGGCGAGCCCACGAGCTTGAACCATTCGACGCCGTCCTCGATCGCCTGCTCCCGGGTGGCGGCGGGCGGGCGGGTCAGCCCGGCGAGCGCGGCGGGCTCCGGATGCCCGACCGAGGGATCCCCGGTGGTCGACATGATCGAGGTGAGGCTCAGCAGCCGCTCCGGCGCGTCGATCGCGAGCTGCTGCACGATCATCCCGCCCATCGACGCGCCGACGACGTGCGCCCGCCCTAAGCCGAGCGCGTCGAACAGCCCGGTGACGTCGGCGGCGAGATCGGACAGCAGGTACGGCGCGGAGGTCAGGTCGCCCGCGGCGAGCGCGGCCAGATCCGGCGTGGGGAGATCGTCCAGATAGGACGAGAGGCCGATGTCGCGGTTGTCGAACCGGACGACGTGGAACCCGCCCTCGGCGAGCAGTTCGCAGAAGCCTGCCTCCCACGTCACCATCTGGGCGCCGAGACCCATCACCAGGACGAGCGGCGGATCCGCGGGGGAGCCGAAGGTGTCGTACTCGAGTTCGAGACCGTTCACACGCGCGCGAGGCATGCCACGATCCTGCCGGAACCCCCACCATCGGACCAGGCGAAGCCGGATACGGTAGCCCGCATGCCGACTTTCTCCGAAGACGCGGGTTCCCGGCCGAGGTCGCGCGCGGCTTCCGGACGGCAGGCGGTCACCAGGGACCGCATCGTCGACGCGGCGCTGGAGCTTTCGGCCGAGTCCGGCCTGGAGAACTGGACGCTGCGGCAGCTCGCGGCCGCCGTCGACGCCTACCCCGCGGTGGTCTACCACCACGTCGGCGACCGCGACACCGTCGTCGTCGCGGTGCTGGACCGGGTGGTCGGCGAACTGACCCTGCCCGACGAGACCCTGCCGTGGCGGGACTGGTTCGACGAGTTCCTGCCGACCGTGCGGACGGTGTTGCGCCGCTATCCCGGTTCGGCGCGGCGGCTGGCCTTGTTCGGGCCGTCGGTGGCCGCCGCCGTGCCGACCATGAACACCGGCATCGGCCGTCTGCTCGCGGCGGGCTTCGGCACCGAGGCGCCGTTCGCGTACAACCTGCTGCTCGCCACCGCCTGCCAGTTCGTCGCGATGGAGGACGACCGCGAGAGCGCGATGGCGCTTCAGCTCGAGCGGTCCGAGGGCTACGCGGCGTACCGCACTCGCGAGGATCTGCCGGGGATGGCGGCGCTGGGCGAAGCGATTTCGGCGCTGGTCGCGGATCCCGATCTGGCGGCGGGTTACTACGAGCGGCTCTACGGTTACGCCGTGCAGCGCTGTCTCGACGGGCTCGAACATCGGCTCACCCAGTTGAACGCTCTCGGACGTTTGACAGAGCCGTGACAGCGAATCGGCGTAGTGTGGAGGAATACCGGTGCTCGTCACCGGTCCCGAAGCCCCTGGCACCAACCTCCCCCTCGAGGTGCCGGGGGCTTCTTCACCCGTGACGCGGGGCGGCGCGCTGTATCTCGGGAAAGACCTCGCCGACCAGCGTGACCAGTGACTTGCTGAGCAGCGTGTGCACCTGCGCGCGGTCGAGCGAACCGCGGACGAGCCATTCGCGGCCCGCCGCCTTGACCATCCCGCCGAACGCGCGGACCAGCGCGTTCAGTTCCTGCCCGTGTTCACTCTCGCGGGAGAGGCCGACGGCTTCGAGCACCCGGTCGGCCGATTCGCGATCGGCCTCTTCGAGGATCCGTTCGACCTCGAGGTCCCTGCCGATGCCCTCCGGCGCGATCGCGGCCAGCCACATCTTCTCCTGGCTGGTGACCATGTCCAGGAACCAGTCGATGGCGACGTCGGCGCGCAGTTCGAGCGGGCCCTCCGGCAGGATGTCGACGGCGAGCCTCGGCACGGTGAGCGCGCGGCGGATGATCTCCAGGTACAGCTCGCGTTTGGTGCCGAAGTAGTGGTTGATCAGCCCCCTGGCGACCCCGGCCGCCGCCGCGATGTCCGAAGTGGACACTTCCGAGTACGGGCGGTCGGAGAAAAGGCGGGCCGCGCAGGCGAAGATCTGCTCCTTGCGCTCGTCCGGTTCCAGTCTCCGCCATCTCGGCGCCGGCTCGGTGGTCATGCGGTCAATCTTCCCACGATCGATTCAGCGCGGCCGGACAACGGCCGAATCACTGTGACATGAAAAAGCAAAGTGTCAGTTAATCCGGCGTGTACCGTCTGTTGGCCCGCTGGTCTTTACCGTCTTCATTCAGGTGGCATGCCGTGCGCGCTGTCGGGGCGCGTTTGCCTCCTACCGGCCCGGCCTGGCGAGTAACCCCCCCTAGCTCGCCAGGCCCGGGCCTTCTTACCGCGACGGGCGTTCGGCGGGCAGGAGCAGTGTGAACGTCGACGGCGACGGGCTCGTCAGCCGCAGCCGTCCGCCTTCCGCCTCGGCGAGGCTCCGCGCCAGCCGCAGCCCGATCCCGTGGCCTTCGTGCTCTTCGGACCGTTCCCCGGTCACGAACGGATCGTGACCGTCCGCGATCGTGCCCTCATCGCTCACGTCGATGGCCAGCGCGTCCCCGGCGTCACGGGCGAGGACGGTGACCGTGCCGCGTCCGTGCGTCGCCGCGTTGTCGAGCAGCACGGCGAGCACCTGCCGCACGGCCGCGTCCGCCGCCCGCGCCGGCAGGGCCTCGCGTCCGCTGATCCGCAGCGCGCGGCCGCGTCCGGCGAGGAGGCCGTGCCAGGTCTGGCGGACCTCCTCGAAAAGTTTGCCGAGGTCGAGCAGCGCCCGCGGCGCCCTGGTCTGTTTGGCCAGCGCCAGCAGGTCGTCGATGGTGCGTTCCAGCCGGTCGGCCGACGCGATGCCGTCGCGGATCGTCGCGTAGGGGTCGCGGTCGGGGCTTTCCAGCGCCGCCTCCAGTTGCAGCCGCAGCCCGGTCAACGGCGTCCGCAGCTGGTGCGAGGCGTCGGAGGAGAAGGTCCGCTCGCGTTCCAGCGTCTCGCCGATCCGCTCGGACGTGACGTCGAGTGCTTCGGCGACCTGATCGATCTCGTGGACGCCTGTCCGGCGCGCCCGGACGGTGAAGTCGCCCTCGCCGAGGCGTTCGGCGGTGGCGGCCAGATCCTCCAGCGGCCGCGCCAGCCGGGTGGCGATCCGGCGCCCGATCAGCCAGCTCGCCCCGATCGCGACACCGGCGAGCGCGACCATCTTCAGCCAGGTCAGCCGGATCAGGGCGTCCAGTTCCGAGCGGGGGTGGGCGGCCCGGACCACCCCGACGAGTGACGGCCCGCTGAGCACGGGAACGGCAAGGACCACCTCGTCTTCCCGGATCCCGGTCGCCATGTCGGTGTAGTGCGCCTCGCGGACGAACCGGTCTTCGGTGGCGGGGCCGTTGCCTGCCAGGAGCCTGCCGGTCGGCGTGTAGACCGCGACCCTGATCCCGCGGATGCGGTCCTTGTCCGGTTTGATCGGCCGGAGCTCCGGGACCCGGCCGTTGGCGAGATCGCCGGTCACGTCGAGCACGACCGTGTCGGCGACCCGTTCGAGGTCGTGGGTCGAGTTGCCCTCGTGGAACCTCGCGACCGCGATGGCCAGCGGCGCCCCGAAGAGGGTGATCGCCAGCACCGCGGCCAGCACGGTGAGGGTGACGATCCGGCGGCGCACGGACAGAGTGTGGCCGACGGGGGAGAGGATCACCCACCCGACGCGATATTTTGCCGTCCGTTGACCTGAGATCAAGGCGATGTTGACCCCGTTCGCTTTACCTTGGGGCCATGCGCCGACGTGCCGCCGTCATGGCAGGCCCGGGGCCCGGATCCGTCCCCCTCGTCCGGTTCGCCGTCCCGGGCGAGTGTGTGGCCGTGCTGCCCGCCGGAGGTGGCGACGCCCCCGCCGGTTCTCCCGGTGTCGGAGTGCTGCTCAGGCGCGGGAACCTCTTCGGCCATCTCACCGTCGGGCAGAACGTGGTGCTGGCGGGAAGGCTCGCCGGCCGCCGCTCCCTGCGCGATGCCGGCGACCTGCTCGAACTGGTCGGACTCGCCGGCCGAGGTGAGACCTATCCGGGCACGTTGTCGCCGCTGGAAGGCGCGCGGGCCGGAGTCGCCGTCGCGCTGGCCGGGGCGCCCGAGGTCGTCGTCGCCGACGAACCGGCCGGCGAACTCGACGGGCTCGCCGCGCTCGAACTCATGGATCTGCTGTGTGCTGTCGCGGCCCGCGGGACGGCCGTCGTCGTGGCGACCCGTGACCAGCAGATCGCGGCGGCCGCGCACCGGATCGTGAGAGTGGCGTGAAGCCACCACTGGTCCGCACCGACGAGCTGGCGCACACCTATGGTTCCGGCCTGACCGCGGTGGTCGCCGTGCACGGCGTCACCTGCGTGATCGGCGAGGAGACCCGCGCGGTCGTGACCGGCAGGGCCGGCGCCGGGAAGACCACGTTGTTGCACCTGCTCGCCGGGATGAAGAAGCCGACGGCGGGCACCATCGAGTGGCCCGCGTTCGAGCCGTCGCCGCCGGGGCCCGACCTGATCGGGCTGGTGCTGCAGGACGGCGGGTTGCTGCGCGACCTCGACGTCCGGCTCAACGTCGCCCTGCCGCTGGTCCTCGCGGGCCGCACCGGCACCGCGGTCCGTGACG
Organism: Amycolatopsis sp. NPDC052450; assembly: GCF_044547565.1. NCBI lineage: Bacteria > Bacillati > Actinomycetota > Actinomycetes > Pseudonocardiales > Pseudonocardiaceae > Amycolatopsis > Amycolatopsis sp. NPDC052450. The sequence continues at coordinate 345,570 of NZ_JBIUAQ010000003.1, forward strand.
CCGTCGACGGCGCGCTTGAGCTCGTGGGCCTCGCCGGCTTCGCCAAGAAGGCGCCTCGCGACCTGACCGGTGAGCAGATCCGGCTCGCCATCCTGGCCAGGGCGCTCGCGCCCGCACCGAAACTCATTCTCGCCGACGACCCGGCGGGCTGGCTGGACCAGCGCGAGGGGGAGCGGCTCCTCGGCAGGCTCGTGCAGGCCGCGGACCGGCTGGCCGCCGGACTGCTGGTGGCCACGGCCGAACCGGCCCCGGCCGGGCTGTTCGGCGAACAGTGGGCGATGGTCGACGGGAAGCTGGTGCGGGACCGATGATGGCGGCGATGGCGGTGTGGGTCGGCGGGATCGCGCGTGTGCGCCCCGCCAGGCTCGGCGTGCCCGCGGCCGGGGTCGCGATCGTGACCACGCTGCTCGCGGTGCACGACTGGACCTGGACCCCGGCACCGCGCTGGATACCGGCGATGGTGCTCGTGGTGCTGCTGGCCACCCCCTCGGCACGGGTGCTGCGGGCGGACCAGGACCTGCTGCGCGCCCGAGGCGCCACCGGCGGTCAGGTGTTCGGACTGGCCGCCGCCGAAGCCGCGGCGGCGGGCCTCGCCGGCGGCGTGACCGGGGTGGCACTGTCCCTGGCCTGTGGCTTCTCGACCGGCACCGGCGAAGCGGTCGTCCGGGAAATCGTTCTCTTGCTGGTCGCCGGGCTGCTCGTCGCGGCACTCGCCATCCTGCCCCCGGTGCTGCGCGAGTGGTACTTCGTCCCCGCCGACGGCGGGCCACCCTGGTGGTCGCCCTACGGCATCGACTTCATCCTGCTCGCGCTCGCCTTCGTCTGGCCGCTGTTCGGCTGGGCGGGCGGCACGATGCTGGTGTGGCGATTGGTGGAGCTGGGGCTGCGGAAGGGGAAGCGGGTGATCGGCGGGATACTCCGGCCGCTCGTTTCGGGGCTCGCGGGTGTGATCGCGCTGTCCATTTCGTGGCGGAGCGCGCTCCTGGCGCGATCGGTGGTGCTGGTCGCGCTGGCGGTGGCCTTCGCCATTTCGACCGCCCTCACCAAGGACGGCTGCGGCGAGGCCGAGGTCGATCTGATCGCGTCCCTCATCCTCGCGGCCGCCGCGGCGGGGCCGTCGTTCGGGGCGGCGCTCAACGAACGCCGCCGCGACCTGCTGATCGTGAGCACGCTCGGCGGGAAACGCCGTCAGGTGGCGGCGTTCATCGCGGGGGACGCCATCGTCGTCGGCGGCGGGGGCCTGATCGCCGGGCATCTGCTCGGCGTGCTGTTCGTCCTCGTCGCGCAGGTGGAGAGAACGCCTTCACCGCACGGGTACTTCGGGTTGCTGGCGGCGGTGGTGATCGTTTCGTGCGTGGCGGCCTCGGCGCGGATCGCGCAGCTCGCCGCCCGCGACGAGGTCTCCGACCTGCGCGACTACTGAGCGTCGAAGGGCTCTTCGAGACGGTACCCGTGGCCGCGCAACGTCGAAATCCGCGGCGCCTGCTCGGGCGTGGGCGCCGACTCGGTCAGTTTCCGGCGCAGCGCGGCGATGTGCACGTCGAGGGTCTTCGTGGAGCCGTACCAATGCGCGTCCCACACCTCCGACATCAGCGTGTCCCGGCTGACCGCGACCCCCGGCTGCTCGGCCAGCCGGGCGAGCAGGTCGAACTCCTTGGCCCGCAACGGGATCTCCCGTCCACCGACACTGACCCGCCGTCCGGCGGTGTCCACCCGCAGATGGCCGACGGCGATCGAGGGCTTGCTTTCGGGCGGAGCCGTCCCGCGCCGCAGATGCGCCCGCACCCTGGCGAGCAGTTCACCGAGACGGATGGGTTTGGTGAGGTAGTCGTCGGCGCCCGCTTCCAGGCCCACGACGACGTCCATCTCCTCCTGCCGGGCGGTCAGGATGACCAGGACGGCACCGGGCAGTTCCGCCCGCAGCCGTCGGCAGACCTCGACCCCGTCCAGATCCGGCAGGCCGAGGTCGAGCAGGACGAAGTCGATGTCGCCCTCCGCCGCGGCCGCGAGCGCGGTGCGGCCGTCGCGCTGCCAGGAAACCTCGTAGCCGTGCAGACGGAGCGTCGATTCGAGGACACCGCCGATCGCGTCGTCGTCTTCGACCACCAGCAATTTCGGCATGCGGGGCAGCTTAACCGTTGAACACTGTTCTTTTCGGCTGAGACGTTACGAACACCACCTCTTCCGTAACAGGGCGCTAACGGTTCCTTCGATATGTCCATAAAGGACAGAGCGCGGCCGCCGCGAGGCACAGCCAGGCGAACACGTCACCGACACGGCCGTACACGGTCTGTGTTCGCGACTGCACCGGAAGATCCGCGACGAGCGTCTGCTGATCCGTGCGGTAGTAGCCGGCATGCCCGAGCACACGCCCTTGGCTGTCCACAGCCGTGGAATTCCCGTGGGTGGAGTGCCGGAAGAGCGCGTAACCGTTTTCCACCGCGCGGAAGGTGGCTTTTTCCGCGTGCAGCGAGCCGAATCCCGGCCAGTCGTTGGCGGGGACGAGCATCAGCGAGGTTCCCTTGTCCGCGGCCTGGCGCATCAGGTCAGGGAAGTCCGCGTCGTAACAGATCACCGTCGCGAGCCGTCCGTACGGCGAATCCGCGGTGGGGACGACGCCCGGACCGGGAGTCATCGGTTCCATCGGCGTGGGATGCGTCTTGTCGTAGGTCCACGACACCTCGCCGGTCGGCCCGACGAGCACGGCCACGTTGCGGATGTAGGGCGCCTGCGCGGTGTAGAGCGCGTACGCGACGCCGACCTGGATGCCCGCCTGTTTCGCTTCGGCGCCGACTCGGCTCAGCAGTGCCGCCTGGTCGCGTTCCAGCACCCTGGCGTGCGTTTCCGGCCAGAGCACGATCTTCGCCCCCGCGGACGCCTGCTGCCGGGTCCTGGTCACGAGATCCTCGGTGACCGGGGCGAAGGCGGCGCCGACCGCGGCCGGATCCGCCGCGCCGACTTCCTGCGCCCGCCAGTACTTCACGCCGATCCGCTCCAGTGCGTCGGAACTCGACCGGTCGGCCTCGGCCGAGGGACTGATCCCCGCGACCCGCACCGTCTTCGTCGTGGGAGCGTCGAACAGCAACCGCGCGCCACCGGCGGCGAACACCAGGCCGAGCAGGCAAACGTGGACGAGGACCGTGCGCTTGGCCCGCGGCCATCCCTCGGCCCAAACCGTGTTCGCGACCGACGCGAACCACGCGAGGGCGAAGGTGAGGCCGTACACGCCGGTCGCCGACGCCGTCTGGAGCAGCGGCAGATTCGCGGACTGGGTGCTGCCGAGCGCGCCGAAATCCCCGAATCCGGTGATCACCGTGAAGAGGTACTCGCCCGCGACGAGCGTCACCGGGAACACCAGCGTCCTCAGCGCTCCCGCGCGGTCGGCGAGCAGGCGATCGGCCAGGAACGCCGTCGTCTGCAACACCGCGAGCAGGGTGAACGCGAGCAGCGCGGAGAGCACGAACAGCAGGCCGGTGACGCCGAGCCAGAAGAGTTGCCCGATCAGCAGCGACAGGCCCACCATCAGGATCGCGCGCCGCACGGGCACCTGGCGGGCGTAGCGGAGCAGGAAGACCGGGAACACCCACGCCGCGAGCGGGACGTTCCAGTCGGTGTGGACGGCGAGCAGGAGCAGCGCTGTGCCCAGCCACCAGAGCAGCCGTGGTTTCATACCGCGAACGGTAGGAAACCACGGCCGCCAGGACAGCGGACCTTGGGCAGCGAGTGCCCCTTACTTTCGTCAGGAAACGTGGTCCCGGTAGGCCGTGATGGTCTCCGCGAGCACTTCGCCACCGGGACGGCGCCAGAGATCGGCGTCGAACACCTCGACCTCGATCGGGCCGGTGTACCCGGCGGCCTCGACACAGGCCTTCAGCCGCCGGTGGTCGATCGGGCCGTCACCGGGCAGCGCCCGGCCGAGCAGGGTGTCGGTCAGCGGCACCTTCTGGTCGCAGACATGGAATCCGGCGATCCGCCCGGCCGCCGCGGCGATCGACTCCTCGATCCGCGGATCCCACCAGACGTGGAACTCGTCGACGATCACGCCGACCTGCCCGGCCGGATGCTCCAGCGCGATCGCCAGCGCCTGCTCCACAGTGGACAGCACCGAACGTTCGGCGCACTGCATGGGGTGCAGTGGTTCCAGGCCGAGGCGGACCCCGCGCTCACCGGCGTACGGCGCCAGTTCGCCGACCGCGTCCGCGACCCGCTGGCGCGACGACGTCAGGTCGCCGTTCACCCCGCCCACGACCAGGACGAGGACGCCGGCGCCCAGCGCGGCGGCTTCGTCGATCGCCTCCCTGGTCTGCGTGACACCGTCCACAGGGGACCCTTCCGGGGTGATCCCGGTGAAGAAACCGCCACGGCACAACGACGACACGCCGACGTCGTACTCCTTGAGCAGTCGCGCGGTCTCCTCGACGCCGGTCTCGGCGACCTTGTCCCGCCACAGGCCGATCCAGCGGACACCCGCCTCGGCGCAGCCCGCGACGGCTTCCGGCAGCGACCACGCCTTGGTGGTGATCTGGTTCAGGCTCAACCGGTCCATCAGGCCACCCCCGCCGCGGCGAGCAGCGGACGCATCCGCGCGACGGCGAGATCCGGGTCGGCGAGCGCCCCGGCCGCGTCGGCCAGGCGCAGCAGTTCGGCCAGATGCGTGATGGACCGGGCCGATTCGCGGCCCGCGACCATGCGGAAATGCTCCTGGTGTCCGTTGAGGTAGGCGAGGAACACGACACCGGTCTTGTAGTTCCTGGTGGGCGCGCGGAAGATGGCGCGGCTCAGCGCCACCGTCGGGTCCAGCAGGCCGTGGAAACCCGCCTTGTCGCCTTCGTCGAGCCGGGCGAGCGCGGCGCCGGCGACCTGCGCGACGGCGTCGAAAATGCCCAGGAGTGCTTCGCTGTGGCCCTGGTCGTCCCCGGCGATCAGTTCCGGGTAGTTGAAGTCGTCGCCGGTGTAGCACTTGACACCTTCAGGCAGCGCCCGCCGGAACTCGGTCTCGATCGACGCGTCGAGCACCGAAACCTTGACCCCGGCGATGACGTCGGCGTGCTCGGCGCAGAGCCTGCCCAGTTCCTTGGCGGCCTCACGGACGTCACCGTGGCCCCAGTAACCCGCCAGTGCCGGGTCGAACTGCTCGCCCAGCCAGTGCAGCAGGACCGGACGGCCGGCGCCGGAGAGCAGTTTCCCGTACGCGGCATGGTAATCCGCGGGACCGGACGCCGACGCGGCCAGCGCGCGGCTGGCCATCACGACCGGGATCGCCCCGGCCTCGCCGACCAGGTCCAGCTGCTCGCGCCAGGCGTCCACAATGGACTCGGCGGTGGCCTCCCCGCCGGGAAGCTGATCGGTGCCGACGCCCGCCACCCACGGCCGTCCGGCGGCGAGCGCCCCGGTGCGCCGGATGAGGTCCTTGGTGGTGTCCCAGTCCAGGCCCATGCCGCGCTGCGCGGTGTCCATCGCTTCGGCCACGCCGAGACCGCAGGACCACAGGTGCTCGCGGAAGGCGAGCGTCGTGTCCCAGTCCAGCGCGGCGCCTTCTTCGGGGTCGGCGGGGGCGAGCGGGTCGGCGACGACGTGTGCTGCCGCGTAAGCGATCCGGGAGGTCGGCGGCGAGGCCGGTTTCGCGGGCGTTTCCGCCCCTCGCGGCGTCCACTCCACCAGGCCGCCGTCGGCGGTGGGCAGGGCGATCAAGGTCATCGGGTCTCCGTGGCACGGGGTGAGAAAGCGCTTTCTCGTGCCACGTTAAGTCACCCCGTGGGCCGCACACAAGGGTTTCAGCGTCTATTGGTGAACCCGCGTCCGCGATCGACGTCGGCAGGGCGCTGTTCGGGCGTCCACGTCACGGATGTGGACGAGGCGCCCTGCCACCGCGATAGCGGGGCCTTCGGCCGGGGCGGGTTCACGCTCGGTCGCCTTTGCAGGTTTGTCTTCAGCTCCGCCAACAGGCTCAGCGAGCGGGAGCGGCGGTGCTGCGGCGCAGGACGACCTCACCGGACATCCGCACCAGCCGCGGCCGGGTGCCGGGGGCGGCCTTGAGTGCCAGGTCCATGGCCCGTTCGCCCAGCTTCTCCAGCGGCAGCGCGACCGTGCTCAGCGCCGGCGTGAGATCGCGCACTACCGGGATGTCGTCGAAACCGGCGATCGACATCTCGCCGGGGATGGAGACGCCGGCGTCGCGCAGCGCCGACATCGCGCCGATGGCCATCACGTCGGCCACCGCGAACACGCAGGTCGGCCACTGCTTCCGCGGCCGGGCGAGGATCTTCTCCATCGCCTCGTAGCCGCCGTCGCGGGTGAACGCCGCCTCGGCGATGTCGTCCTCGGCCAGTTCGACGCCCTGCGACCGCAGTTCCGCGGCGAAACCGTCGAGACGGTCGACGACGGTGGTCAGGCTCCTCGGCCCGGCGAGCGCGGCGAACCGGCGGTGCCCCATGCCAAGCAGTGCCTTCGCCAGTTCGGCGCCGCCACCCCGGTTGTCGGGCTGGACGGTGTCCACTTTGAGCCCGCGGTGCCTGCTGACCGCGGCGACGTGCCCGCCGCCGCGCCGGTACGGTTCGAGTTCGGCGGCCATCGCCTTTTCCCACGCCTTGTCTTCGAACGCGGAACCGATCAGCAGAATGGCCGACGCGCGCTGGGCACGCAGCGTCGAAACGTAGGCGACCTCCTTGGCCGGATCGCGGAACGTGCTCGCGAGCATCACCAGAAGATCGTTTTCACTCGCCACTCGCATGACCCCGCCGGCGATCGCGGCGAAATACGGGTCGCCGACGTCGTGGCAGATCACTCCCACGGTGGGCTGTGAGCCACCGGCCAATGCCTGAGCGTGAGCATTGGGGGTATAGGACAGTTCGGCGGCCGCGGCGATCACTCGTTCGCGGAGATCTCCCCGGACGGTGGCGGTGCCGTTGAGTACGCGGGACGCGGTCGCGAGCGAGACGTCCGCGGTGCGGGCCACATCTTCCAGCGTCACGTGGGGGCGGGCCTTCATCGATCCTCCAAGCTGGCGTTTGGGGCATAGTGGCGGACATGCTCGGCCTTTACCCGGAAATCGAACCTTACGTCCAAGGGATGTTGCCTGTCGGTGACGGCAACGAGATCTATTGGGAGGAATGCGGCGACCCCGACGGCAAGCCGGTGATTTTCCTGCACGGCGGCCCCGGAAGCGGTTCGAGCGCCAGACATCGCAGACTGTTCGATCCCGCGCGGTACCGGATCGTGCTTTTCGACCAGCGCGGCTGCGGACGAAGCACGCCGAACTGCGCCACGCCGGAAGCCGATCTCATCGTCAACACGACGTGGCATCTGGTCGCCGACATCGAGCGGTTGCGCGAGCATCTCGACATCGAACACTGGATGGTCTTCGGCGGCTCGTGGGGGAGTGTGCTCGGGCTGACCTACGCCGAAACCCACCCCGGGCGGGTCACGGAACTCGTCCTCCGCGGCGTGGCCACCTTGCGGGTGAAGGAACTGCAATGGCTCTACGGCGGGGGAGCGGCGTACCTCTTTCCCGAGGCGTGGTCGCGGTTCCTGGCGCCGGTGCCGTTTTCGCGCCGCCAGGAGAACCTCATCGAGGTGTACCACGAACTGCTGAGCCACCCGGATCCCGCCGTGCACGGGCCCGCCGCGATCGCGTGGAGCCGCTGGGAGGGGGAAACGGTCAAACTGCGCCCGCGGGACGAGGTGATCGACGGGTTCACCGATCCCTCGTTCGCCCTCGCGATCGCGAGGATCGAGAACCACTACTTCCGGCACGGCGGCTGGCTGGCCGAGGACCAGCTGCTGCGTGACGCCGGGAAGCTCCGGGACATCCCGTGCGTTCTGGTCCAGGGACGCTACGACGTGGTCACCCCGGCCATCACCGCGTGGGAGCTCAGCCAGGTGCTGCCGACCGCGGAACTGAAGATGGTCGCCGACTCGGGTCACGCGTTCGACGAGCCCGGCACCCTGCACGAGTTGATCAGCGCGACCGACCGATTCGCGTCAAACTGGCAGGGCGCCGGTACACGCCAGGACGAGGAGAGGAACGCAGACATGCTTTTCGGTGACGAGCACGTCCGTCGCTACGAAGAGACCGACGGCGAGGTGGGCCACGACTGGGAGAAGGGCGCGCCCTGCCTCGTCCTCACCACCAAGGGCCGCAAGACCGGCGAGGACCGCAAGTTCGCGCTGATCTACCAGTTCGACGACGACGGCAACCCGGTGATCGTGGCGTCCAAGGGCGGCGCGCCGGAGGACCCGGGCTGGTACAAGAACCTGCAGGCCAACCCCGAGGTCAAGGCCCAGGTCAAGGCGGACAAGTTCACCGCGCGGGCCCGGACCCTGGAGGGTGAGGAGCGCGCGAAGCTGTGGGAGAAGCTCGCCGCCGTCTGGCCGGACTACAACGAGTACGCGAAGAAGACCGACCGTGAGATCCCCGTGGTGGTCCTCGAGCGCGTGTGATCCGCGCCGCGTTCGCGCGTGGTTTCAGCCGAACCGGGCCTGGTTCGGCTACGAATTACGTCCATGGTGCTGAGACCCCGTGAACGCTGGACCGCGCTGAGCCCCGTTTCGGGTGACCTGCTGACGTTCCGCCAGATGATCGCCTTCGGCCGGCGCTTCGCCCGCGCCGGCCGGGGCGCCTGGTACAGCCTCGCGATCAACGTCGTCTGGCCGTTCCTGGTGCTGTTCACCCGGTTCCGGGTGCGCGGCGGCGAGCACCTGCCCGCGTCGGGCGGCTTCCTGGTCGCGTCGAACCATCTGTCCTTCGCCGACCCGACGACCGTGACGGCGTACTGCCTCGCGCACGGCCGCGTGCCGCGCTACCTGGCGAAGGCGAGCCTGTGGGACGCCCCCGTCATCGGCTCGGTCATGCGCTCCGGCAAGCACATCCCCGTCTACCGCGGGGCGGCCACCGCGTCGGACGCGTACCGCGACGCCGTCAAAGCCGTCCTTGAGGGTGAATGCGTCGCCATCTTCCCGGAAGCCACCTTCACGGATCACCCGGACGGGTGGCCCATGCGCGGCAAGACCGGGATCGCGCGGATCGCGCTGGAGACCGGGGTCCCGGTGATCCCGCTGGCTAACTGGGGCACGCACCACCTGCTGCCGTCGGACGCCGCGCTCCCGCGCGCCTTCCCGCGCAAGACCGTGAACCTGGTCGCCGGTCCGCCGGTGGACCTCTCGGATCTCCTGACGCACACGCCGTCGCGTGAGGTGCTGGAGGAGGCGACCGAACGGATCATGACCGCGGTGACCGACCTGCTGATCGGGATCCGCGGTTCCCGCCCTGAGTAGGCAGTCTCACCCTTCGGACCGTCCCGGTCAGGGGTAGGTTTCGAAGTATGAGCGCACATTATGACGTCGTTGTCCTGGGCGCCGGGGTAGGCGGTTACGTGGCCGCCATCCGGGCCTCGCAACTGGGGCTGAGCGCGGCGGTCGTGGAGGAGAAATACTGGGGCGGGGTCTGCCTCAACGTCGGGTGTATCCCGTCGAAGGCACTGCTGCGCAACGCCGAACTCGCGCACATCGTGACCAAAGAGGCGAAATCCTTCGGGATCCAGGTCGAAGGCAAGGTCAGCTTCGACTACCAGGCCGCCTTCGACCGCAGCCGCAAGGTCGCGGACGGTCGCGTCAAGGGCGTGCACTTCCTGATGAAGAAGAACAAGATCACCGAATACGACGGGCACGGCACCTTCGTCGACGCCAACACCATCGAGGTCAACGGCGAGCGGATCACCTTCGACAACTGCGTGATCGCCACCGGCGCCACCGCGCGCCTGCTGCCGGGAACCACGCGCAGCGACCGCGTGGTCACCTACGAACAGCAGATCATGGAAAACGAACTGCCGGAGAGCATCATCATCGCCGGCGCGGGCGCGATCGGCGTCGAATTCGCCTACGTGCTGCACAACTACGGCGTGAAGGTGACCATCGTCGAATACCTCGACCGCATGGTCCCGCTCGAGGACGCCGAAGTCTCCGCGGAGCTCGCGCGCCGCTACCGGAAGCTCGGCATCGAGGTGCTGACCTCCACCAAGGTCGAGACGATCGACGACACCGGCGAGCAGGTGCTCGTGACCGTGTCGAAGAACGGCGAGCAACGCGTCCTGGAAGCGGACAAGGTGTTGCAGGCCATCGGTTTCCAGCCGCGGGTCGAGGGCTACGGCCTGGACAAGACCGGCGTGGAACTGACCGACCGCGGCGCCATCGCCATCGACTCGCGCGGCCGCACCAACGTCCCGCACATCTTCGCGATCGGCGACGTCACCGCGAAACTGATGCTCGCGCACGCGTCGGAGTCCATGGGCGTCGTCGCCGCCGAAACCATCGCCGGCGCCGAAACCATGGAACTCGACTTCGTGATGATCCCGCGCGCGACCTACTGCCAGCCGCAGATCGCCAGCTTCGGCTGGACCGAAGAACAGGCCCGCGAAAAGGGCTTCGACGTCCAGGTGGCGAAGTTCCCCTTCACCGCCAACGGAAAGGCACACGGCCTCGGCGAAGCCGTCGGCTTCGTGAAGATCCTGAGCGACGCCACGCATGGCGAGCTTCTGGGCGCGCACCTGATCGGCCCCGAGGTGACCGAACTGCTGCCGGAGCTCACCTTGGCGCAGCAGTGGGACCTGACGGTGCACGAGATCTCGCGGAACGTGCACGCTCACCCGACGCTTGGGGAAGCGGTGAAGGAAGCCGTGCACGGTCTTGCCGGGCATATGATCAACATGTAGTGACTCGTGAATGGTGAGGACGGTTCTAGCCGTCCTCACCACTCACGACCCGACTCTCGCCGCACCGATTCGTGCGGCCATCTCCTCGGCCTTTCGTTCTTCGAATCCCACCCAATACTTGAGTTCGTGGTGGTGTCCTCGGTCCACCTCGGACACCGCGCGGTACATGCGTGCGTTGGCCCGGTGGAATGTCAGCCACTCCGACATGTCCGCCTCCGGCCGAGGACGCCGAGCGGTCGCGACGGCGTGTGCATCACGAAGGGTCTGCGGTTCGTTCTTCATCGATCACCTCCCGATGGCGGAAGTCTGCGCCGGAACGCGGGACGTGATCACCTCCTGGCAGGACATCTCGGGACGTCCTTGGTACGGTCGAAGACGTCCCTGCAAGTCCCTGGAGGGCGGATGCCGAACGAACGGCTTCGGGACGCCCTGCTGCGCAACGGCCTCTCGTGGGAACAGGTCGCCGACGCCACCGGGGTCGATCAGAAGACCGTGGAACGGTGGATCACCAAGGGGCGGACGCCGTACCCGAAACACCGGCACAAGATCGCCGCGATGGCGCGCGAGTCCGAGACCTACCTCTGGCCGGACTCGGTCGCTCCTGATCGCAAGGCCGAGACGGCCGCCGCCGAGGTCGTCCAAGTGTTCCCGCACCGCAACGTAGTTCCGGTCGAGCTGTGGGACCGGCTGATCAAGGAAGCGTCGGACACCGTCGAGGTGCTGGTCCACGCCGCGCTGTTCCTGGTGGAGCGGCCGCGGTTCATCAGGGATCTAGCCGCCAAAGCCGCTGCGGGAGCACGCGTTCGTCTGCTTTTCGGAGATCCTGCCAGCGAGAGCGTTGCCCTACGCGGCGATGAGGAACAGCTAGGGGACGGGACGCTTGCGGCCCGAATCCGCAACGCGCTGGCGTCCTACCGACCGCTGCTCGGGGTAGATGGTGTGGAGATGCGCTTCCACAACACGACGCTCTACAACTCGATCTTCCGTTTCGACGACGAAATGATCGTCAACACGCACGTGTACGGAGTCCAGGGAGCACACGCTCCCTCTCTGCACCTTCGCCGGCTATCGGCCGGGGACCTCTTCGAGACGTACTCGGAGAGCTTCGAAGCCGTCTGGAACCTCGCCAAGCCCGCCACCTTCTAGGAGGCCACCCATGGCACGCGTCGACTACTACAACGACCCGAACGCCCCCAAGGCGAACAGCATCGCGGTCGCCGTGTCCGCGTTCATCCAGGACGACGAAGGCCGCATCCTCATGATCCGGCGGACGGACAACGACCTTTACTCGATCCCCGGTGGGCAGCTTGAGCTTGGTGAGACCTTGGCGCAGGCTGCTGTTCGGGAGGTGCGGGAGGAGACTGGGATTGAGTGCGAGGTGACTGGGGTGATCGGGCTGTACTCGAACCCCAGTCACGTCATCGCGTACGACGATGGGGAAGTGCGACAGGAATTCTCCATATGCTTTCGTGCGCGTTATGCGGATGGTGTGCCACGCAAGAGCCTGGAAAGTAAAGAGGTAGCCTGGATCTCGCGGGGGAAGCTTGAAACATTGAATATTCACCCGTCTATCAGGCTGCGTCTGGAGTGTGCCCTGTCGAAAAATAAAGAAGTCTATTTCAGCTGAGTGCTATCGCCTTGCCTTGCGGGTGGCAGAGTATTGTTCGCCTGAAAAGTCGCCCGTCCAAAGATCTTCATTTAGCAAGAGAAGAATATCTCTTTCTGTATCTTTGTTGAAAACTAGACATTCGTCTTTTATGAGTACGTCCGGGTCGAGCTTGCGTTCTAGCATCTTCTCGCGGAGTAGATCTGGTGTTAGATTGTCGAGGTAGCCGCTCTTCCTGATGCTCAGCACGCGGCGTCGTATAACGGAGTTCTCTCGTAGCCGCTGGGCAAGGAAGTCGACTCCGTCGATGGCTATCGGCAGTTCTTCGTCTAGCTCTTCTGCCCATTGTTGCGTACTGGCAAGGACAGCTTCGCTTTCTTTGAAAAGTAGTTCGAAGTTCTTCTGGTGCAGGACCTCTACGCGATCGCTCTTTAGGACTACGTCGAAAAACGAGTCAAACGCTAGGATCGGCTTCTCTATGCGAGACAGGGTGTCGTCGAATATTGCAACGAGCCCCTTCTTGGCTAGTTGGACGGGGTTCTTCTTTCGGATGTAGATGGTTAGATTCTCTGGATCTGTTCCGGTGACAAGAGCGTATAGCGCTAAGGTTTTGCCGCGAAGCTCCTCTGGGTCAACCTTTGGGAGTGAGGCTCCCTTCTGAACTTGTTCGAGCAAGGCAGTGTCTAGCAACTCTTCCCGGTCTGCTGTTAGAAAATCTAATTCTTCGTCCTGTTCGTCATTCGGATCGTAGTCTCTTGAGCTGCCAGAGCCAGTCTTTTCGTCGGCGGTGGCCGCGTAGCTGCGCAGTTGGTCCACTACATCTCCGCCAGCTTTGACGACTCTTCCATGTGCTTTTTTGCCCATTCGCCACGCGACAATTAAGGTGCTTGGTTGAGTCGTGGAGTCATCTTCCATGATGTACCTCTATCGTTCTATGGCCGTCTTTGGTGTCCTGTCGACGATAACGTCAGCTCCGAGTCGGGTAGCCCAAACTGTGTCTCCTGGTGTAATTCTTCGTCTGATTATCAGGTAGGCCTGCATGGCGTTGCTATCTTCGACTGCTAATACTCGATAGCCGAGGATATATAGAAGGGGGTTGATCTGCACGACTGATGATCGAATGTAAACAGATGCCGCGACCAGCATGAACCCAAGGTATGCGAGCGCGTCGCGAACAGTGGGTGTTGACACTGTGACAAATGGGAGCAGGTAGGCGCCGAGGTATGCGGCAGCCTCGCTGCCTGCATCTCTCACGGAGACGAGCTTGTGGACGCCTGGTGTGGAGCGGCTGTCGATGTGAAGGATGAGGTAGGCGGCAAGTCCTCCCATGAGTGCGAGAGCTGCGCAAGAGATCACCAGCCAGGCTCGATCGAACCTGAAGGCAAGTAGTGTGAACAGGGGAGAAAACGAGGAGAGGAAGAGCAGCGGCTTCGCTAGCACGGTGCCTCCTGGGGTCTGGACGATAGAACCTATGTTCGATTATCCAGGCTGCACCGACAAGTCTGGGTGCCCTCTCGATCGCCTCGCCCATGTGGGCTCCTGTCAACTGTCTTCCGAACTTAGCTCTATGGGATCAAGGCGCGCCGCCGTCGGCGGCGCGCTGGGTCACCTTGCGTCCGCGTCTCGCCTGCGGGCGCACCTTGTCCGACACGGCGGGCTGCCGCTCCGCTCCGCCCATCGGCTGGGCGGTGCACCCGCTGAAGCCGTGGACAGGTGTCGCCGCTGCCAGCGGCGCGCAGGTACGCCAAAGAGCACGTCGGCCTCCTTGCTGCGACATTCGTGCTCAGAGGTCGCAAACGGCCTAACGTCTGTTACGCGGAGCCACCGCCCCGATGCCAGATCGTCACAACGGCCGTCACGACGCGTCAAGGCGGGAAAGCGTGCCTTGACCCGACGCGACGGCCGAGTGGATGGCTTCGTATCGGGGAGGTGGGGGGCGAGCGCCAGGCCGTCAGACGTCAGGTGGGGGCGAGAACACGCGAGAAGTGTCCAGCCCTATCCGCGCAGGTCACCGGCCAAGAGCAGCGATCATGTCGAGGCCAGCGAAACCCCGGAACCATAAGAAACATGTAAAAGACGCCGAGCGGGGAAGATTTGGGACGTTCAGCGTCCCAAATCTTCCCCGCTCAACGGCACACCGGCCGACGCAACCTTGAGCAACGGAAAATGAGGGGACACTCAACGCCCCAATCCTCCGTCGATCAACCCAAGGCGCGCGACGATGTAGGAAACGGGACACTCAACGTCCCAATTCCCACATCGTCAGAGCCAAAAGCTAAAGCGTGTGCGTAGCGATCAGCTGGCCGATAGCCCGGATGTCCGACCCGCGGAACTCCAGCCGCACGTTTCCCAGCCCGCTGAACCAGAGGTCCAGTTCGGCATCGAGGTCGAAGGTGCCCGCGGTTTCGATCGAGAAGGCCTGGATCCTGTTGTACGGGAGCGAAGTGAAGTCCTTCTTCTTGCCTGTCATGCCCTGGACGTTCACCGCGATCAGTCGCTTGTTCGTGAACACCACGAAGTCGCGCACCGCTTTGAACGAGGAGATGATCTGTTCACCGGGGATGATGATCGGCTGCACCGTCGGTGCGATGTCCTTCGGTTTGCAGGGCGTGAGCTTGAAGACGGTGTCCTTGGAGAAGTCAATCATGTAGTCCAACATACGGACGAACGCGACATGGGGACCCGTCCCCGGCGGGGTCCCGCATACTGCCGGGGTACTGGAGGAGGCACGATGAAGCGGCTCACGACGACGCACGAGAGTTTGGCGCTCGGCGTGCCCCCGTCGGCTCCCGGCGCGGTGTTCGCGCTCACGCTCGCGGGCGGGGTGTCCGTCGATCCCGGCGAGGGCGGCGAGATCTCCTTCGGGCGGAATCGGCCGCAGGTCGACGTGTGTGTGGGCGAGAACGACGTGCAGGTCAGCCGCAGGCACGGGCTGTTGAACTTCACCGGCGGGCAGTGGTGGGTCAGCAACACCGGCCAGTTGCCCATCCGGATGCCGAATTCCCGCTGGCTGTCCCGCGGCGAGGAGCCGATCCCCCTGTCGGACGGGTACACGCCGCTGTTCGTCCGCGGCTCGGGGAGGCGGGAGCATCTGCTCGAGTTGTACGTCGCCGGTCCCGACGGCGGACAGCCCGCCACCCGGCACGACGACGTCACCGTGCCGCCCCGCCGCTGGCGCCTCAGCGCGGAAGAACGCCTGGTCCTGGTCGTTTTCGGGCAGCGTTATCTCCTGCACGACCTCAATCCGCAGCCGTTGTCCCGTCAGCAGACGGCCGAGATCCTCGCGGAACTCCGTCCTGCCGAGACGTGGACCAGCCGCCGGGTCGAGCACGTCGTCATCGACGTCCGGGGGCGGTTGTCCGCCGGCGGCGTTTACGGTTTGCGGCGCGAGGAGGTCGGCGAACCGGTCGGCAACGCGTTGAACGACAACCTGTTGCGTGAGCTCGTGTTGTCCACGACGCTCGTTCCGCCGGACCTCGCCCTGCTCGACGCACTCGACTGAGTGTCCATAGAGGACTGTCAGCTTACGCCTTCCATCGCCGCCTTCGCGACGTCGCTGCCCCTGTCCGCCTCGCCCGCGACCTTCACCAGCGCCGCAGTCGCTTGATCGCGGCTTTCCTCGGCTTTCACGCGTCCCGCCGAGGCCGCGTTCACGCCGAAGAAGGCACCCACCACGGTGCCGATCACCGTTCCCGCCGCGGTGATCACCGCCGTGACGTCCGACGTGTTCGGGTACCGCATGACCGCCGCCACCGTGATGACCGCGAGTGCGCTCAGCCCCGCAAGCACCGTCATGAATCCGTAGTTCTTGCCCATGGCCCGCTCCCTTCAGGCTCCACGCGCCATGCTTCGCCCGAACGCCGCCCTTCGTTACGGCAAAAGGCCGGACCGTTATCCGCCGATGTCGAAACGGACGTCGTGGTCCTGATCCGGCACTACGAATTGCAGCAGCAGCGCGCCCTCTTCGGCGATCGAATCCTGATCCGGCAAGGGTTTCGGTGATTCGATCGTCAGTGTCGCCCCTTTGATCGCCCAAATGGCCAGGAATTCACCATCGACGAGCAGGGTGCCCCGGCGGCCGCCGTTGCCCGGTGGCAGGGGCACGCGGCGGCCGTCCGGGATCACCCGTACGCGGTCGGCGTGGGAGAGCAGGACGTTGTCGTATTCGGGCAGGAACCGGGGCGGCGCCGGGGTTTCCGGGTCGGGGCGCGGCGAGTCGGGGAGGTCGAACAGTTCCTTCCCGTCGGCGCCGGTGAAGGTGCGCAGCCGCGGCCGGAGCCGCTCGAAGACCTCCTTGAGCTTGGTGAGCCCCGACCAGACCTGCGCGTCGCGGACGGTCGCCGGACCGAACGCCTTGAGGTAGCGCAGCACCAGATCGTCGAGCGGGATGCCGTCGGTGATCGGTGCGCCGGCCCACTCTTCGAGCAGGGCGAACGCGGCCGGGCCGGTCTGGCCCCACAGTCCACGCGGGGTCACGTGCGCGAGGGGGAGAAGGCTCTGGATCGCGTAGGCGAGGGTGGTCGGGTCGGCGTCCGGCCACCGGTCCGCCAGCGCCGCGCGGATCTCGGCGCGCGTGCGGGGCCGCTCGGACAGCAGGGCCCGTCCCGCTTCGGCGATCGCGGCGAGATCGAGTCCGGCGACCTCCCGCGAATAGTGGCCGAGGAAACCCCGCTCGACCACCGGTTTGATGGTGGGCCACAGGGCGAGGCCGTCCGAGGCCGTCACCAGGTGCACCGTGCCGCGCATCAACGTCGACCGGACGACCTCGCGGGCGGCCAGCGGTTTCGCCAGCTCGTCCACTTCGAAATCCCGGAGCCGCGACCACAGCCCGACGTAGGACGCGTCGGGTGCCTGCGCCTGGAGGCCGGCCAGCTGCTCGATCGCGATGACGGCGGGCAGATCAGCGCGGTCGAGCAGGAGCTGCCTGGCCAGCGTCGCGCGGTTGAGGGCCCGGGGGCTCAGAAGTTCCATCGTCAGACGCACTTTCGCAGGAAGGAACGGAGGTCTTCGGCGAACAGGCCGGGGACCTCCATCGCGGGGAAGTGGCCGCCGGTGTCGTACTCGGCCCAGTGTGCCACCGGCCCGTCCTGCAAACTCCGGATCGTGGTGTCCCCGGCGAAGACGGCGATCCCGCGAGGCGGACCGGCGGGCGCCTCGTCCCACTCGCCTTGGGACAGCTGCCGGTAGACCTCCATGCCTTCGTACACGGCGTGCGCGGAGGAGGCGCCCGCGCCGGTGAACCAGAACAGGCTCACCGAAGTCAGCAGGTGATCGCGATCGACGGCGTCGTCCGGCAGTTCCTTGGCCGGATCGGTCCACTCGGCGAACTTCTCCACGATCCACGCGAGCTGGCCGGTGGGGGAGTCGTTCAACGAGTAGGCCAGCGTCTGCGGCCGGGTCGCCTGAAGGTGCAGGTAGCCGAGGCCGTCGGATTGGAACCGGTTGAAGCGCTCTCCGCGTTCGCGGTCCTTTTCGCTGAGGCCGTCCAGTTCGACAGCGGGCCCGAACGGCATACCCGCGCTGGTCCCGGTGAGGTGCACGCCGACGACCCGGTGCGGGGCGATCATCGCCAGGATGCCCGCGACCCCGGCGCCGGCGTCGGTGCCGTGGACGCCGAAGCGTTCGTAGCCGAGGCGGTCCATGAGCGTGGTCCACGCCTGCGCGACGCGGAAGAGGTTGCCCCAGCCGGGGCCGCTCACCGGGTTCGAGAATCCGTAACCGGGCAGGGACGGGATGATCAGGTGGAACTCGTCGCTGAGCTCGCCGATGACCTGCCGGAACTCGAACGGCGAGCTCGGCCAGCCATGAGTCAGGAGCACGGGTAGCGCGTCCGGGGCGGCCGAGCGGATGTGCAGGAAGTGGATGGTCTGGCCGTCGATTTCGGTGGTGAACTGCGGGAACTCGTTCAGCTCCGCCTCATGGGCACGCCAGTCGAAGCCGTCGGCCCAGTACTCGGCGAGGTTCTTGAGGTACGCGACCGGGACACCTCTGCTCCAGCCGCCGGTGACCTCGCGCGGCCAGCGGGTGCGGTTCAGTCGGTCCTTGAGGTCGTCCAGTTCGGCCTGGTCGACGGCGATACGGAAGGGCTTGATGTCGGTCATGGGGCTAGATTAGGAACAATTGCGGAAAGGTTCGTTCCGCGATTGCGGACAAGGTGGGATTCATGGCGGAAACTTCGGCGAGACTGCTGCGGCTCCTGTCGTTGCTGCAGGCCAGACGACACTGGACGGGTCCGGAACTGGCGGAGCGGCTCGACGTCACGACCAGGACCATCCGGAACGATGTCGAGCGGCTACGCGGCTTGGGCTATCCGGTCGACGCGACTCCCGGCGTCTCCGGCGGGTACAGCCTGGGCGCCGGCGCGGCCATGCCGCCGCTGCTGCTCGACGACGAGGAGGCCGTCGCGGTGGCGATGGGCCTGCGCACGGCCGCGGGCGGCACGATCGCGGGGATCGAGGAGACGTCGGTCCGCGCGCTGGCGAAACTGGAGCAGGTGCTGCCGTCGCGGCTGCGGCGCCGTGTCGAGGCGCTGAATTCCGCGACTCTCGCGGTGCAGGGCGGTGGCCCCACCGTCGACGCCGAGGTGCTCTCGGTCATCGCCAACGCCTGCCGTGACCGCGAGACCCTGCGGTTCGATTACGTGGGACACAACGGATCCGAGACGCGGCGGCAGGTCGAGCCGCACCGCCTCGTGCACATGAGCCGCCGGTGGTACCTCGTCGGCTGGGACGCCGACAGGCAGGACTGGCGCACGTTCCGCGCGGATCGCATGCGGCCGCGTACGCCCAACGGACGACGTTTCGAGGAACGCGAACCACCCGAAGGCGGCGTGGTCGCGTACCTCCAACGTGGTGTGGGCGCGGCGCTGTGGCGGCACCACGCGACGATCCGGCTGCACGCCCCGGCCGCCGAAGCCGCTGCGAAAGTGCCGCCCGCCGTCGTCGTCGAAGCCGTCGACGAGCGGACCTGCCTGCTCAAGGCGGGCGCGGACACGCTGGAGTATCTGGCGCTCTACCTGGGTCTGCTCGATACCGACTTCGACGTCGTCGACTCGCCGAAATTCACCGGGCACCTGCGCAAACTGATCGGGCGGTTCAGCCGCGCGGTGGACTCTTGACGTCGAAGACCAGCTCCGGGCGCTCCCAGGTGATCTTCGGCGGGCTGGGCGGCACGACCCCGACGCGACGGGCGCCCATCCGCTCGTAGAACCCGGCGGCGGGCGGATGGGAAACGACGCGGATCTCGGTCATGCCCAGGCCTGCGGCCTGCTTGAGCATATGCTCCACCAGCCACGCGCCGATGCCCGTGCCCTGTGCGGAATCGGCGACGAACAGCAGGTCCAGCTCGGCCGGGTACTCGATGAGGCTGTAGAAGCCGACCACGTCCCGCTGCGCGTGGGCGACGAACGCGGGATGGGTGGCGAGGTAGTCCTCGGTGACCCGGTAACCCTCGAGGATCGACGCGTACTCCCCTTGATAGGCGGCCGATTCGTGCATCAGCGCTGTCACCTTGCCTGCGTCGGAAGCGCTTGCCCTGGAGATGCGGTAGCTCGTCACGAGCGCAGCTTAGAACGTCACACCGACAGTTCTTGACCTCCAGTTATCTGGAGGTATGAAGCTGGGCGCAGTCAACTGGGGAACGAACTGGAGGAACGAGATGAAAGCGGCCGCGTTCACGGAAGCCGGTGGCCCGGAAGTACTCCGGGTGCTGGAGCTGGAGGAGCCGCACGCCGGGGCGGGGGAGGTCCGGGTGCGGGTGAAGGCGGCGGGGGTGCAGCCGTACGACGCGGCCGTGCGGGCGGGCTGGGAACCCGCGGGGCTCGACCTGAGCTGGCCGCGTGTCCCGGGGAACGAGTTCGCCGGAGTCGTCGACGAGGTCGGTCCGGGGGTGACCGGCCTCGTCGCCGGGGCCGAGGTGCTCGGCTTCACCGCCGTGCAGGCGTACGCCGAGTACATCGTGGTGCACGCGGAGAACGTCACGCCGAAGCCGGCGGAGATGCCGTGGGAGGTCGCGGGCGGCTTCACGGCGGGGACGCAGACCGCCTATCTGGCGCTGGACGGCCTCCGGGTCGCCCGTGGCGAGACGTTGCTGGTCCACGGGGCGGCGGGCGCGGTGGGCACGGCCGCCGTCCAGCTCGCCGTGTTGCGGGGGGCGAGGGTGATCGGGACGGCGAGCGAGGCGAACCAGGAGTACGTCCGCTCGCTCGGCGCCGAACCGGTGGTCTACGGCGACGGCCTCGCCGACCGGGTGCGTGCTCTGGCGCCGTCCGGCATCGACGCGGCGCTGGACGGCGCGGGCGGGGTCGCCTTCGACCTGTCGCTGGAGCTGGTCGGGAATCCGGACCGCGTGCTCACCCTGGTCGAGCACGCCCGCGCGCCCGAAGCGGGGGCGCGAGTGGTCACCGGGACGCGGTCGGCGGAGCGGCTCGGGATGCTGGCGTCGTTGTACACCAAGGGGGAACTGCGGTTCCTGGTGCGGCGGACGTATCCGTTCGGCGAGGCCGCGGCGGCGCATCGGGAGATCGAGACCGGGCACGGGCGGGGCAAGGTCGTGCTGACCTTTCCGTGAGCCTCGTTCCGGCTGCGGTTTGATGCCGGGTCCGGTCCGTGAAGGCCTCCTTGAGGGACTCTGGGTCCCTCAAGGAGGCCTTCACGGACTTCAGGCGGATAAGGGCGCTGGTGCCGAGTCCCGCGCTTACCGCAGCTTCCGGACCACCCCGCGCACCACGAGCGGCGCGACGATCGCCACGAAGAGCACCAGCGCCGCCCAGCCCCCGAAGCCGCCGAAACCGCCTTCGTCGTAGGCGGCCGGTGCGGCCTCCCGCCAGTTCTTCGAGCCGCCGCCCGCCGACTCCTCGTCTGGGTTCGCCGTGGCGGTCGCGATCTTGTCGCCGGCGGCCGGACCGGTGCTCGGCCCGGCGGAGGTCTTGGGACCCGAGGTGCCCGCCTTGGGTTTGCCGTCCGGGTTGATGATCCCGCCGGTCACCAGCGGGTCGGGCGGGCTGGCGGCGCCGGCGCCGAGGCTGCCGTGGAAGGTCGGGTTTCCGCAGTTGCCCGCGTTGAGCTGCTTCGCCGGCCGTCCGGTGAGCCGTGCGTTGGAGTTCATGATCTCCTGCGACAGGTTCGGCGGCAGCGGCGAATAGCCGATCCGGGCCATGTTGATCTGGCCGTCGCAGGCGACGTGTTCGAGGAACGCGGTCATCGTGTCGGTCTTGCCCGGGTCGCCGTAGCCGCCGCGGCAGGTGTCCCGGCCGCTGGTGCAGGGCATCATGACGTACGAGTACGCCGAGATCGGATACGACTTCGGATCGGTGTTCGAGTAGACCTTGTCCAGTTTCTGGCTCAGGTCCGGCCGCAGTTCCGCGTGCTTCAACGCGGCCGCGATGTTCTCCGCGTAGGGCTGCGTGTACTGGCCCGCGCCGTTCTGCACCCACGCCGCCGGCACCTTGTAGAGCTGGGCGTAGGCGAATTCGTCATAGGCGATGGAAAACGGGATGCTGCCCGAACCCACGGACTTCGCGATCTGGTCCGAGTCCGCGAGCAGCCGGTACCACTCGGCGTCCGGTCCCTGCCCGGGAAGCTGGATGGGACGCACACCCGACGGCAGGTTCCCCATGCCGTTCCCGACGTTGCGGGAGACGAACCGGTTGTAGGCGGCCGGTGCGGCGTGGGCGATGAAGTCGTAGAACAACGCCGTCGTCCCGGATTGCCCGGTCCTGCCGACCAGCGTGATGGGCTGATCGGGCAGCGGCTTGCCGCCGTTGGTCGCGGTGATGGCCGGATCGCTCCAGCGGGTGATGTCCCGGCTGAAGATGCGGCCGATCACCTCCCGGGTGAGGTGCAGGTAGTCGACGCGCTTCCCGCCCTGGTCGGTCACGTTGTACATCACGGCGACCGCGCCCGCGACGTCCGGGACGTACTGGTAGCCGCGGGTCTGCGCGGAAAGGCCGCCGCCACCGGCCGCGATGAGCGAGGACACCTCGGCCTCGGTCCCGCCGAAGTCCACCGTCCGGTCGCCGTACTGGTTGACCCCGGCCGGGGAGTTGGTGGCCGAGTAGTTGACCGGGATCCCGCGTGACGTCGCGCCGTTCTGCCAGTCGTTCATCGCCGGGCCCACGTAGCTGGAGCCGGAGCCGGTGACCCTGGACAGCGCCGCGGCGCCGGGAGTGATCACCAGCGACAGCAGCACCGTGACCCCGCCCAGCGCGGCCAGCCGCCGGATCATCCGAATCGCCCGTTCACGTAGTCGAAGGTGCGCTCGTCCGACGGGGCGTTGAAGATGGTGTCCGTCGGACCGTGTTCGATCACCCGGCCGGGTTCGTTCTCGGCCGCGAGGAAGAACGCGCAGTGATCCGAAACCCGTTGGGCCTGCTGCATGTTGTGCGTGACGATCACGACCGTCACCTCGTGCCCGATTTCGGCGATGGTCTGCTCGATCCGCCGGGTCGACGTCGGGTCGAGCGCGGAACAGGGCTCGTCCATCAGCAGCACGTTCGGCTGCACGGCCAGCGATCGCGCGATGCAGAGCCGCTGCTGCTGACCGCCGGACAGCGCACCGCCGGGGGAGCTCAGCCGGTCGCGGACCTCGCGCCACAGCCCGGCTCGTTCGAGGCTCTGTTCGACGAGCGCGTCCTTGTCACCGCATTTGACGCCGGCGAGCTTCAGTCCGGCGAGCACGTTGTCGCGAATGGACATCGCCGGGAACGGGTTGGGCTTCTGGAACACCATGCCGATCCGCAGGCGCACCTGCTGCGGACGCGTCCCGTCGGCGTAGATGTCCTTGCCGTCCAACAGGACCTCGCCGGTCAGCGACGCCGACGGCACCAGCTCGTGCATCCGGTTGAGGATGCGCAGGAAGGTCGACTTGCCGCAGCCGGACGGGCCGATGAGCGCGGTCACCTCTTTCGCGGGCATCCGCAGCGAAACCCCTTCGAGCACCAGGCGGTCGCCGAACCAGGCACCGATCTCGCGGGATTCGAGTTCCGCCGCGCCGGGCGGCGGACCGCCGGTCAGTGCCACCAGCGGGCGCGCCGGACTGTCCACATAGGACACTTCAGTGTCGGTCACCGGTTCTCCTGTGTCTTGACGGTGGTTCTCTTCGCCTTGCGTTTCGACCGGTCGCGGCCCACCACGCGGGCGATCGCGAACAGGCCGAAGATGAGCAGGATCAGCACGAGCGCGCCGACGTAGCCGCGCTGCTGGACGTTCTCCAGCGGCTGTTTGATGAACCGGTAGATGAACAGCGGGATGCTCTCCTGCGGATCGGAGAACGGGTTCGCGTTCATCCCGAGCGCGCCGAATGAGGTGAACAGCAGCGGCGCGGTTTCACCGGCCACCCGCGCGATCCCGAGGATCACGGCGGTGGTGACGCCGGTCCGCGCGGTCGGGAGTACCACCGACCACACCGTCCGGGCCCGGCTCGCGCCGAGCGCCAACGACGCCTCGCGCAGGCCGTCCGGGACGAGGCGGAGCACGACGTCCACGGTCCGCGTGACGGTCGGCAGCATGACCATCGTCAAGGCGAGCGTGGCCATCATCCCGTTGTAGCTGAACAAGCCCACCCCCGCCTGGATGCCCGGGATGATCAAGGCCGCGTAGACGAACAGACCGGCCACAATGGACGGAAGACCGCTCATCGCGTCGACCATGATCCGCACCGGACGGCGGAACCGGGACCGGGTCTCGTTCAGGAAGACCGCGGTGAGCACGCCCAGCGGGACGACGAGGACCAAGGTCAGCGCGGTCTGCTGCAAGGTGCCGATGACGGCGTGCAGGCCGCCGGTGTCGGTCACCGGATCGGTCGGCGCGACCGTGGACATGTCGTGGGTGAAGAACGCCGGCCGCAGATAGGGCGCGCCTTCCGCGACGATGTAGATCAGCAGGGACAGCAGCGGCGCGAGGAGGATCAGCGCCCCGCTGACGACGACGGTGGAAACCAGCCGGTCCGACGCGGCGAGTCTGCCCAGCCGGTCGCGGGTGACCAGGTAGAGCATCGACAGGTACAGCAGGTACGCGACGACCAGGTCGGCCAGCCAGCCGGGGGAATCCAGCAGCAGATGCATGACGAACCAGGTGAGCAGCGTGGCCGACACCGCGCAGCCGAGCGCCGCGAGCCGGTCCTGCCTGGTCGTCTCCGACGGACGGCGTTTGACGAGTTTGCGCGGGGAAGGGGTGGCCGGGGGAGTCAAGGTCGTGGTCACGCGTCCACCCCCGCGCCCGAACGGCTCTTGGAAATGATCACCGACGCGGTGAAGTTCGTCGCCAGGGTGAAGACGAACAGCACCAGTCCCGCGGCCATCAGCCCGGACAGCGCGAGCCCCGACGCGCCGGAGTTGTTGGCGATGAACCCGGAGATCGTCGCGCCGCCGAACTGGAGGACGTGCTTCGTGATCTCCGGAACCTGGGGCAGCAGCAGGGAAACGGCGATCGTTTCGCCGAGCGCGCGGCCGAGCCCGAGCATCGAGCCACCGATGACGCCGCCTCGGCCGAAGGGCAGGACCACCGTTCTGACCATTCCCCACCGCGTGCTGCCCAGCGCGAGCGCCGCCTCCTTCTCCCCGGGCGGCGTCTGCGCGAACACCTCCCGGATCACCGAGGTCGTGATCGGGAGGACCATCAGCGAGACCACCAGACCCGCGATGAACATGGACTGGATGTACAGCGCGTTCTCCTTCGACGAGAACAACGGGAACCAGTCGAGGTTTTCGGTGAGCCACAGCGAGACGGGCACGATCTGCGGGCCGAGGAAGGCGAACCCCCACAGGCCGTACAGCAGGCTCGGGATCGCGGCGAGCAGGTCGACGAGCCCGGTCAGAAACCCGCGGATCCGCCCGCTCGAGTACTCGGTGATGAACAACGCCGCCAGGATGCTCAGCGGGACCGCGATCAGGATGGCGATCAGCGCGACCACGATGGTCCCGTAGAGCAGGCCCAGCACCCCGAGTACGCCCGATGCCGGGTCGAACCGGATCGTGGTGAAGAACCCGAAACCGCTGGCGTCGAAGGCCGGCCCGGATCGGTAGACGAGGAAGAAGCCGATGACCACGAGGATCGCCAGCATGGTCAGCCCGGCGCCGGTGGTGACGCGGCGGAAGGCGCGGTCGGCCCGTGACAGGACTTCGGTGATCACCCGCCGCACCGGGGTTCCGGGTGGGGACGGGTCGGGCCGGGGTGGCGCGATGGTCACGGGCGGCCTTCCTTCGTGTTGGCAAGTAAAGGAGTTCAGGGCACACCACGTCGCCCCTCGATGCGGCCAGTATGTGGTGCCCGCAGCCGGGAAAGGTGTCCACTCGGGGAACGCCCGACGGGGCGTTTGTGAATCAGTGCGGCCATCCGGTCCGAGCCGGTTGACCCCGAACGGGTGACTCGTGGACGTTGGATCCCGTGAAATCTGGGGAGTCGTCCGTGTTCCTGGTCCGTGCGAGACGAGCCGGGATCGTGCTGATCTGCGGGATGCTGGCGGTCGCGGGGGTGTCCGTCCCCGCCGCGCAGGCGCAGGCGCCCGCCAATCCGCCGTACAAGCTCAAGACCGAGCCCGCCGATCTGTCGGCGGTGCAGAACGGCGATCCACTGCGGATCACGCTCTCGGGCCTGCCCAAGGGGGCGAAGGCGAAACTCGTCGTCTGCCCGAAGGACGTGCCGGACAATCTCATGAAGAAGGTGTACGTCCCGCCGTGGAGCAAGGACAGCACGCTGCTCACCCGGGTGCAGGCCTACTGCCAGGACGAATTCGGCGACGAATTCACCGGCAAGGCCGCGGGAATGCAATCGATGGAAAGGGTGCGGAGCAGCACGACCGGCGACATCGTCTTCGACACGACGATCCCGCGCGGTGCCTTGCGCCCGCACGCGGTGGCCTGGGATCCGCTTTACACCACTTATGAGAAAGCGGTGAATCCCGGCGACAAATTCCCGAAGGTGCCGTGGGCGGACAATCCCGTCGTCGTCGACCCGGTGACCGGCGCGAAGACCAGAAGGCAGTTCTCCTTCACCTGTGACGAGAACAATCCGTGCACCGTCACGATCCAGATCACCGCGCAGGACGCTGCGGGCAAGACGGTGACGTGGGTCGACGAGTCCCTCAAGTTCACGCCGTACCTGCCGGGGATCGGGGTCAAGGGCTGCAAGGGGATCGGCCGGAACACGCTCAGCGCCAGCATGCCGGAGCGGCTCGGCCGGACCGCGGTCGCCTGGAACCAGGCGCTGTGCGCGCCCACACAGTCCGACCAGCCCACCAACATCGTGAGCGAGACCGAAGACGTCGGGCTGACCGCGTTCGACAAGGGCGCCTCCGATCTCATGATCACCGGCAGCGGGAACGCGCTGGCCGCGCAGTCCGTGCGGTCCAGGGAATACGTCCCCGTCGGGATCAACGCGGCGGTGATCGCCGCGGTCGGCTGGTCCCCGACCGACGTCAACGACGGGGGCAGCCCGCTCAATGCGAAGTTCACCGGAGCCCTGTCCTTCGCCTACGACGAAGTGGCGAACATGTTCACGAAGGGCGGGCAGGTCCCCGACGCCGACGGGCGCGGCGGCATCTTCAAGAACGGTTCCCCGCTGGTCACCAGGAATCCGGCGCTCGCGGCCATCAAGGACGGTCAGCCCGCCGGGGTGATCGCGGTGAACGCCCGTTCCGGTTACGGCGGCAACACCGACTTCTTCGGTGCGACGGGAGAGTCCGGACCGGGCACCGTCCCGTTCACCCTGAGCCGGGCTCTCGTCCGATCGGCACCCGAAGCCTGGGTGTTCCCGAAGAAGGGGGAGGGCTACTTCGGTGCCCTCGACGGGAAGTCGCCGGGGGTGATCGCCGATCTGAGCGCGCTGGACCCCGGCAGGTTCCGGATCAACAACGTCGACGCGAAGACCGGTCAGCTGTCGGTGCGCAAGACCGTCGACAACGCCCTCGTCGGCAGGGGCGCGGACTGCGCCGGCGGCTGCATGAACTGGGTGATCACCGACCTCGCGACGGCCACGATCAACCGCTGGACGCCGGTGGCGCTCCCGGACGGCAAGGGGAACTTCGTCGCGCCGACCGAGCAGAGCCTGCGGCTGGCGGCCGACGCGATGAAGATCGGTGCCGACGGAACGGCCGAGACCGGCACCGTTTCCCAGGACGGCGCGTATCCGCTCACCTTCGTCGAGTACCTGGCCGTTCCGGTCAACCCGTTGATCGACGCGAACTGTCAGCCGATGAAGGAGAAGCAGGAGCAGCTGAAGTCGTTCGCCAACCTCGCGGCCGGATTCGGGCAGTCACTGCTTCCTCCCGGGATGGTCCGGTTGAGTCCCGCGCTGGCCGCCACCGCGGGCCAGCGCGTCGCGAAGATCGGTACCGGCACCGCCGAAAAGGCCTGCCAGGAGAAGGAAGAGGCGAAGAACCCGCCGCCGGCGGGCGCGACCGGCGCCACACCGGTCGCCAATTCTTCCTTGGGCGGCCCCTCCGGGGGACCCGGTTCGTCGGCCGGCACGCCGGTGGCGGCCGCCACCGGACCGGCGCCCGCGGTCGCCCCGTCCCCGGAAAGCGTGGCCGCGGCGAAGAACCTCGCCGAGTCGATCGACATCCCGAAGTTCGCGGGTACCGGCGCGCTCGGAGCCCTGATTCCCTTGGTGGCGCTGGTGATCCTGGCGACCTTGCCGTCCGCGACGGCGTACCTCGCGGCCGGTCGGCCGGTGCCGTCCTGGCTGACCAGGGCGCTGGCCGGGATCGGTGCCGCGTTCGCCCTGCTGTTCGCTCTCCTGCGCCGCAAGCTCTCGGGTGGCGTGGCGTGAGCACGGAGGTCGAAGAAAGGGAGTTCCTGCGGTTCGGCCCCGGCTGGATCGGTGCCGTCGTGTTCGCGTGGCTGGTCACCACCCTGGTGGCGCTGGCGCTGGTGGTCTACGCGCTGGGCCCGATGCTGCAGTCGAGTGATCAGCGGAAGGCGCTGACGGAGATCCGCGCCGAGATCGGCGCGGCGCTGGGTGCCAGCCAGAGCCTGTTCGGCGCGGCACCGCCCGCCGAACCCGTCGAGTTCGGCAAGCCGGTCGCCGTCCTGGAGATCCCGGCCTTGAAGGTGCAGCAGGTCGTCATCGAGGGCGCGTCGAGCGGCGAGACCGCGTCCGGACCCGGTCACGTCCCCGGGACGGCCGGGCTGGGGCAGCCGGGCAACGCCGTGATCGCCGCCCGCAACGCCGGGTTCGGCGGCCCGTTCGGCTCACTCGACGCCTTGGCGAAGGGTGACGAGATCGTCGTCGCGACGACACAGGGCAAGTCCGTCTACCGGGTGACCGACACGGCCACCCGGTCCCTCGACGAGGGCGCCGACTACGGCAAGACCGAGAACGATCGGCTGACGCTGGTGACCTCGGCGTCGTGGTGGCCGCTGGCCTCGGCCGAAGCGACGGTGGTGACCGCCGCGCTGGAGGGCAGGCCGTTCCGCCCGACCCCGCAGAACGGCAAGGCGGACGCACAGGACGGCCGGACCGGCGACGGTGACGCGTGGGCCGGGCTGGTGCTGGCCTCCGGCGGATTCGTGGCGGCGGCGGCCGGGGCGACTTTCCTTTATCGCCGGTGGCGTCCGGTTTCGACCTATGTCATCACCGGGCCGGTCCTGCTCACTTTCGCCGCGCTGGCGGCATTGGCGCTGTGGCGGCTCTTTCCGGCTTGGGCTTAATCCAGGATTTCGGTCTTTTCGGGCCGGACTCGCTCTCAGCATGTGGATCTTCGCCCGTTCCCGACTTTGGTCGGTGGACTGATCACCGACAGCTCTTTAGATTCTCCCCATTACACCCGGTCAGGGGTAACTCATTCGGGCAACCGAAGGAATTCTTCTGACGGAGTGTCATGCCACCAGCGTGCTTTAGCCGGAGCGCGACTGGATTGCTGAAAACAGGGAGAGTTCGATGAGCAGATTCAGCCGGGTGGTCACATGCTCGGTTCCGGTCGCGGTCGGCGCTTTGCTGCTGTCGACCGCGGTGTCCGGTGCCCAGCCGTCGGAGGAGGCGCGCACGCAGACCGGGATCACCGCACTGCAGAGCATCAAGAAGAGCCTCACCCCGGCCGAGCGCAAGCAGTCGAGCCAGCTCGTCATCGAGAAGCGCCTCCGCGCCGACAAGGGCCTGGCGGGCAAGCTGCCCGAGTACCGGACCGGGCTGGGCGTCAGTGACGCCGGCACGGTCGCGGTGGACATCAAGGGCGCCGGCCAGTCACTCGTGGACGCCGTCAAGGCGGCCGGTGGCACCGTCCGCCACGCCTCTCCCGCCGGTGCGATCCGCGCCGACCTGCCACTGAACGCCGTCGACACGATCGCCGGACGCGGGGACGTCGCCGAGGTCAAGGCCGCTTCCCAGGCCATGACCTGGAACGAGTCCGCCCCGCAGGACCGCCGCCAGGCCGCCGCCAAGCAGACCGCCGCCGCGCTGCAGGTCGCCGAGGGCGACAAGGCGCACGGCAACGACACCGCCCGCACCAAGTACGGCGTCACCGGCGCGGGCCAGAAGGTCTGTGTGCTCTCGGACGGCATCAAGTCGCTCAAGGCGTCCCAGACCGCCGGTGAACTGCCCGCCGTCGACGTCCTCCCCGGCCAGGCCGGCAGCGGTGACGAGGGCACCGCGATGCTGGAGATCATCCACGACATGGCGCCCGGCGCCGCCCTCGGTTTCGCGACCGCGTTCACCAGCGAGCAGAGCTTCGCCGACAACATCCGCGCGCTGCGCACGACCGGCAAGTGCACGATCATCGTCGACGACGTCTCCTACTTCGACGAGTCGCCGTTCCAGGACGGCCCGGTCGCGCAGGCCGTCAACGACGTGACCGCGGCGGGCGCGCTCTACTTCTCCTCCGCCGGGAACTCGGGCAACCTGACCGACGGCACCAGCGGCTACTACGAGGGCGACTTCCGCGGCTCGGCCAGCAAGATCTCCGGGATCACCGGGACGCCGCACGACTTCGACCCGAGCGGCACGACCCAGCTGTACAACGCGCTCTCGCCGAACTCGGTCGGCCGCTACGTCACCCTGTTCTGGTCCGACCCGTGGGGCAAGGCCACCAGCGACTACGACCTGTTCGTCCTGAACTCGTCCGGCTCGGTCGTCGCCTCCAGCGAAGGCTCGCAGAACGGCACCCAGAACCCGTACGAGATCGCCCAGGTCCCGGCGAGCGGCTCGGGCTTCAAGGTCGCCGTGGTCAAGTACAGCGGCTCCGACCGGTTCATCGCGCTCAACGTCATCCGCGGCCGCTTCGTCACCTCGGGCGCGCTGAAAGCCTTCAGCACCAACGGTGTCACCTCCGGCCACTCGGCAGCGGTCAACGCCTTCAGCGTCGCGGCCGCCCCGGCCGCCGGTGCCTTCGGCCGCGCGCTCGAGACCGGTGACCCGGCGAACCCGGCAGGCCCGTACCCGGGTCTGTTCACCGCCGCCAGCAAATGGGAGCGGTTCACTTCGGACGGTCGCCGTCACCAGTTCTACAACCCGGACGGTTCGGTGATCACCCCCGGCAACGTGTCCTCGACCGGTGGTGCGACGCGGAACAAGCCGGACATCACCGCGGCCGACGGCGTCGCGACCTCGGTGACCGGTTTCCAGCCGTTCTTCGGGACCTCCGCCGCCGCGCCGAGCGCCGCCGCCATCGCCGCGCTGCTGATGCAGGGCAAGCCGACCGCCACCCCGGCGGAGATCCGCACGGCGTTGACGTCGACCGCGATCGACCTCGGCGCCCCCGGCTTCGACCCGGTGACCGGGGCGGGCGTGATCATGACCGATCCGGCGCTCGCCGCCCTCGGCGTCGCCCCGAAGTAGTTGTCGAGGGGTAAGGCAAAGGTGTCGGGTCGCGGGGATTCGCTCGCGGACCGTGGGGCGGCCGGGGGGGGGGGGGGGGGGGGGGGGGGGGGCGCGGGCGGCGGGGGGGGGGGGGGGGGGGCGGGGCGGGGGGGGGGGG
>NZ_JBIUAQ010000003.1:376797-398294 GCF_044547565.1 Amycolatopsis sp. NPDC052450
CACAGTAACACCCTTTCGCGCGGGAAGGCCCCCTTCCCTCGGCTCAGCCGAGGGAAGGGGGCCTTCACGCGCTAGGAGGGGGTCAGGACTTGACGCAGGACAGGCCGTTCGGGCCCGACACGGTCAGGAAGCCGTACCGCTGGATCGTGGCGGCGAGCTGGCCGCCGCACAGCGGGCTGGCGGTCGAAGCCGAGTCACCGTCGTCGAAGCCGACGGCGCGCTTGGCCTGGTCGTAGCTGGGGGTGCGGGAGTCGACGATGTTGTAGACACTGCGCGAACCCAGGAACGCGGTGGTGAACGCCGGGGTGTAGTTGCCGGCGGAACCGGAGACCGGGGAACCGTTGAAGCCCGCTCCGGTCAGCGGGTTGACGGTGAAGCCCGCCCGCTTGTCCGCGACGACCGTGTTGCCCTGCGCGATCCACTGCGCGATGGAGAACGGCGCGATGGCCTTGCCGCGGTCGGCGACGGGGATGGAGTTGCCGTCGTGCTCCTGGAACCGCTTGATGGTGACCGGTTTGGTGGTCGGGTCGAAGCCGAGGACGGTGCCGGTGAAGAAGCTCAGCGTGCCGGAACCGGTCTGCGGCAGGTAAACCGCGATGGGGGAGTTGGCGCCGCCGACCTGGTTCCAGTTGGTGATGGAGCCGTTGTAGATGCCGCGCAGCTGCGCCAGCGTCAGGCTCAGGCCCGCGCCCGAACCGGTGGCCGAGGAGGCCCAGGTGACACCGTCGGTGGCGAAGGCGAAGTACTCGAAGGTGGCGGGGTCGGCCGAGCCGCGGGCCGAGGACGACCGCGCGATGTCGATCTTGCCGTCGCCCGCTTCGGCCGAGGCCTTCAGCGCGGTCTTGCCCTGCGACGAACCGTTCGGGGCGGGGTTGCCGGCGCTGTAGACGACCTCGTCGGCGAACGGGTCGGCCGGGACGGTGAACGTCTGGGTGCCGGACAGCAGCGGCGGCACGTTGACGAAGTTGTCGGGGTCGCTGTTCCAGGCGCCGCCGTTCGCGTTGGCCAGGATCGCACCGGTGATGTCGACGGTGGTGTCCGAGCCCGCCGCGGCGATGACCTCACCGAGGCCGTTGGCCGGGGCGACCGCCGAGGCGGTGCCGGTCAGGGTGAGGCAGGCGCACGCGGCGATCGCGGTGGCGCCGAGAAACCGAGTGGTACGAGCACGCATCTTGTTTGCACTCTTTCTCTAGTCCCCAAGTCGTCACGGGATTCCGTGACTTGCTGCCAATCCTCGCTCCGCAACACTGTCCGGCGGCGGTGCTCCGCGTTCCCGCCCGACGTCCTGGTGGTTAATGTCCGGGTAACGCACTTTCCGTGATCGGCCGTCACCGAGAACGATTCGGTGAATATCCGTCGGAATCACGGCGGTATTTCCGGCGCCAATCGGTTATGGTCTCGATCCCTTCGCCGATGGACGCTTCGGTGGTGGCCGACCGGAATCGGTCGAGGCCGCGTTGCGCCTCGATTCGCCGCCCGTAGGCGTGGCTGGCGATCGCGACGATGCCTTCCTCCGTATGCAGGCGCCAGCGCCAGCGGCCGCCGCTGAGGTGACTGAAATCGCTGGTCAGCGTGGTGATGTTGGCGCTGAGCCAGGTGATGGCGGCGAGGCATTCTTCGGCGCGTGGATAGTCGGCGGGTGCCGAACCCAGCGACACGTTGTTGCCGCCGAGCAGTCGCCATCGGATGGTCCGTTCACCGGTCTGGACCAGCTGGAAACGTGGATTCTTCGTCACTGTTCACCGCTCCGGCGACGAAGTGAACGGTGTGAATTCCCCCTGGGCACATCCGGTGAATCGCCGCGATGTGGTGAAGGGGTTACCGGTTTTCCTTAAGGGGCGACGGCCGCCGGGTGAACGTTTTCCGTTGGCGGTGGCGCGCTAGCCTGAACGGACGCGGGTAATCGGAAAACCATGACCGAGCCGGTTCGCTCCGGCACGGTCCGCGAGGAGGATCGATGGGCAACGGCAAGACGGCGGTCGTCACCGGAGCGGGTTCCGGGCTCGGCAGGGAAATCTCCCGAGCGTTACTCGGCGCCGGCTACCGTGTCGCACTCGCGGGACGGCGCGGGGACGCGCTGGCCGAGACCGCCGGCGGCGACACGAACGCGCTCCCCGTGCCCACCGACGTCGCTGACCCCGATTCCGTCGCCGCGTTGTTCGAGACGGTCCGCGCGGAATGGGGGCGGCTGGATCTCCTGGTGAACAACGCGGGTGTGTCGGTGGGCGGGACCGTCGACGAACTGTCCTTCGCGGACTGGAAACGCGCCGTCGACACCAACCTGACCGGGATGTTCCTGTGCGCGCAGCAGGCCGTGCGGCTGATGAAGGCGCAGGATCCGCGCGGCGGCCGGATCATCAACAACGGCTCGATCTCCGCGCACGCCCCGCGCCCCGCGTCCGTCGCCTACACCGCGACGAAACACGCGGTCACCGGGCTGACGAAGTCGATCTCGCTCGACGGCCGGGCCTGGAACGTCGCTTGTGGACAGATCGACATCGGCAACGCCGCCACCGAGATGACGCTGCGGATGGCGAACGGGATCCCGCAGGCCGACGGCAGCGTGAAGGTCGAGCCGACCTTCGACGCCCGGCACGTCGCGGACGCCGTGCTGTACATGGCCGGGCTGCCGCTGGACGCGAACGTCGGCTTCCTGACCGTCACGGCGACCGCGATGCCGTACATCGGACGGGGTTAGGTTTCCGGCCCGGTTTGCGGACCACGCGAGTCAGGGGATCACCTTCGCCTTCCGGAAGTCGTCGAACAGCCGGAAGAACATCGCCGAAGTCTCGGCGTACTCGTGAAAACCGGCCCGCCGGGCCTTCGAGCCGTCCGCGAACATGTCGTAGTCCCAGCCGAACACGAAGTCCGCGAACGCCCACGACGACGAGACCGCGCTGTAGGGCACCTCGAGGCCGTACTTCGCGGCGATCGACGTCCAGAGTTCCTCCTTGTCCGCCATGACGACGTCGAGCGACATCGGCAGCGGCGGCGCCACCTCCAGGTCGAAGTACCGCGCGATCCGCGGCCAGAGGTCGCTCCACCGGAACAGGTCGCCGTTCGCGATGTTGTACGCCTCGTTCTCCGAGCCGGTGGCCCAGACGGTGGCCTTCGCCAGCAGACCGGCGTCGGTCATCTCCAAAAGACTGTCGTACGCGCCGGGTTTGCCCGGGAAGCGCAGCGGCAGGCCGAGTTCCTTCGAGATCGAGGCGTAGACGGCGATGGCCAGCGCCAGGTTCATCGGGTTGCCCAGCGCGGTGCCGCCGACCACCGACGGCCGGATCGCCGACCACGTCCAGGATTTCCCGGCCTGACGGCGTTCCAGGAAGTCCTGC
Organism: Amycolatopsis sp. NPDC052450; assembly: GCF_044547565.1. Lineage (NCBI taxonomy): Bacteria > Bacillati > Actinomycetota > Actinomycetes > Pseudonocardiales > Pseudonocardiaceae > Amycolatopsis > Amycolatopsis sp. NPDC052450. The sequence goes on from NZ_JBIUAQ010000003.1 coordinate 380,133, forward strand.
TGGTCCACATTGAACTCGGGCGGCATATGGCCCGCGTCGTCTTCGCGTGCCGGGGTCTTGAACGGGCCGAGGTGGGCGCCGTAGACCTTGTAGCCCTGCATGAGGCTGACGTGGCGCAGCGTGAGCGCGGCGGGCTCGATCGCGTCGACGAGGTTGGTCAGCATCGCCAGGTTCGGCGCGACCAGTTCGGCCCAGGTCGGCTTGTCGACATAGGCCGCGTAGAACACGTGCGTGACGTCGTCCAGGCCGCCGAGCTTCGCGCGAGTGTCGTCCGCGTCGAGCAGGTCGACGGCGATCTGGCCGGGGCCGCCGCGTCGTGACAGGCCGATGACGCGCCAGCCCGGCAGGGTCTCCAGGTGTTCGATCAGGTTCTTGCCGATGACCCCGTTGGCCCCGGCGACCAGGGCGACCTTGCGTTCTTCGTTCATGTCCTCAACCCTGGACTCACCACGGAGATAAGTCCAAGGCATAGATATCACCACTCCGATAAACTCTCTTCATGACCAGCCTGCGGCAACTCGAGTACCTGGTGACCGTCGTCGACACCGGCTCCTTCACCCGGGCCGCGGAGTTGCTGCACGTGACACAGCCCGCGCTGTCGCATCAGATGCGCGCGTTGGAGAAGGGCGTCGGGGGGCCGTTGCTCGAACGGTTGCCGCGCAGCGTCCGGCTCACCCCGATGGGGCGGGCCATGCTGCCGCACGCCCGCGCCACCCTCGCCGACGCCGAACGCGCGCGGTGCGCGGCCCGGCAGGCGTCCGGGCTGGAAGCCGGGGAATTGCAGATCGCCACGGTCTATTCGGTCGGTCTCGGCGTCCTTCCCGCGGCGTTGCGGGTGTGGCGCAGGGAGCGGCCGGACGTCGACGTCCGCCTGGTGGAGTTCCGGCACGCGGACGAACTCCGGGAGGCGATGGCGGCGGGGGAGGCCGACGTCGCCGTCGGCCCGGTCCCGCCGGGCTGGGACGGACCGGTCCGCGAACTCGGCACCGAGGAGTTCGTCGTGGTCCTGCCGATCGACGGGCCGCGCGAGGACGACGGCTCCGGCGTCGTCGACCTGGCGACCCTCGCCGACTGCGCGTGGGTGCACTACGCGCCGGGCAACGGCCTTGCCGACCTCGTCGACCAGGCGTGTGCCGCGGCGGGATTCCAGCCGAGGGCCGCGGTCCGGACCGAACAGACCGCGGCGGCGCCGGTGCTCGCGGCGGCGGGTCTCGGTCCCGCGCTGGTCCCGGCCAACGTGCTGCCCGAAGGTTTCCCCGGCCGTGTCCTGCGGCCGGAACCGGCGATCCGGCGCACGCTCGCCGCCTACTGCCGCAGCGCGCCCGACCCGTTGACCTCGGCTTTCATCGACGTCGTCGCGGGGGAGTGCACGCTCGGCTCACCGCAGCGAAACGCCTGACAGGTCCACGCCGCCGAACGGCGTCGCCTTCACCTCACCGACCCGGTCCGCCCAGACGGCGTGCCCGTGCCCGGACCACAGCGGCGCGACCGGGAGATCCCGCAGCAACTGGTTCTCCACCAGCCGGTAGACCTCGCCGCTTTCGGCGGAGTCGGTCTCCTCGGCCGATTTGAGCAGGTCGGCGAACCCTTCGCTGGAGTACCCGGTGGCCTTCACGATCTCGGCCAGCGTCTCCTGCGGGCTCGGCGTCATCAGGGCCACGTCGATCGCGAACGGCCCCTCACCGGGCTCTGCGGCGAGCGGGACACCGACGGCCGCGCCGACCTGGTCCGCCAGCGGGCGCAGCCAGCTCGCCTGCGACTGTCCGAAGTGGACGGGCGTGGTCGGGAACTCCGCCTGCGTCAACAGGGACTTCCCGGCTCCGGCGTCGAAGGTGCAGGGGCGGCAGGTGCTGCTGCGTTCACCGGGGGCGACGGCGGGCGGCAGGAGCGACTTCGCCGGGTCCACCTGTTTGCCGAGAGCGCCGGCCTCCAGTGCGGCGCGGTCGATCCCGAGCGCGAAGCCGTGCCGCACCGTCGCGTCGGAGAAATGCTTCGCGGTCAAGGGAAACCCGAGGTAGGCGGCGGTCGGCAGCGCCCACATCACGTGCCGCTGCGCGAAATCCGCGTGCATGGCCTCGTGGCGATCACCGGGGACGAACGTGGAGAGGTCGAGCTTCCCGGCCTTGACCTCGTCGTACTGCGCCGCCGCGTCGCCGGTCTTCAGCTCGATCACGCGCGCCTTGCCCGGCGCGTCCGTGACGCGGATCAGCTTGCCGCCGGACGGCTGCCAGGCGCCGTCCAGCCGGAACGGCCCGTTGCCGACCGGCCGCTGCGCGAACCCCGGCCAATCGCGCGACTTCAGCACCGACGCGGGCAGCGGGACGAGCGCGGGCGACGAGAGCAGCGCCGGGACCTGCCCGGACGGCCGGTCGAGCACGAGCCGGATGGTCAGCGGATCCGGCGCGGCGATCTCCTTGGCCCGCAGCAGGTCCTTGACCACGCGCGACGCCTGCCACCGCTCCGAGCCGATCGCCCGCCAGGTGTCCACATAGGACTGAGCGGTCACCGGCGTGCCGTCGTGGAACTTCCCGCCGTCCTTGAGCTTGACCGTCCAGGTGATCCGGTCGGCGCTGGTGACCGATTCCGCCGCGCGCGGCATCAGCTTTCCCGTCGCGGGGTCGTAATCGGAGAGCGGCGTCCACAGCGCGCCGGCGAGCATGCGTCCGGGCTGGTCGCGGATGTCGGCGGGCAGGAGGGTCGCCGGGGCGGCCAAGCCCACGCGAAGAACGTCCGGTGCGGGCGGTTCGCCGGATTCCGTGCAGCCCGCCGCGGCCAGTGCGGCGGCGAGGAGCGGGGCCAGAAGACGCAAGCGCATGGTCATGTCATAGCAGTCCGGCACCGACCATCGGTGGTTGTGCGGGCAAAGTGGTGATCTTATGGTGAAGGGACCGGCCTGGGAGGTTCCTGTGCGAGGAAACTGGTTGCTCCGTTCGTGCCTGGCGCTCGCCACGGTCACCGCGACCTTGATCGCCACCGGCCTGCCCGCCGCCGCATGCGGCGAAGAGGACAAACCGGCCAGCGAGAAGGTCCGGGTCGCGGGTGCGCCCGGCGCGGTGAAGAACGTCAAGGCCGTCGGCAACGTGCCCGACGCGCAAGGCGCCATCGCGATGGGTTTCCTGCAGTACGGCAAGCGCGACGTCATGGCGGTTTCCGGCGAATTCGGCTTGAAGGTTTACGACCTCACGAAGAATCCCACGGCGCCGAAGCTGATCGGCGAGGTCAGCCTGCCTGGCCTCTGGGAGACCGAAGACACCGAGGTCGACGTCAAGCGCAAGCTCGTCTTCCTCGCGCGGGACCCGCGGGCCTACGGCGGCACCACGCAGACCGGCGAGTCCGGCATCTACATCATCGACCTCAAGAACCCGGACAAACCGGCCATCCTGAGCTACACCAAGGTGCCCGCCGGCCATACGACCAGCTGCGTCGACGACTGCCGCTACCTCTGGACCGGCGGTCCCGCGAAGGCCGCGAACCAGCCCGCCGACTGGGGTGGCCGCCCGATCTGGGTGACCGACATCCGCGATCCGCGCAACCCCAAGACGTTCCCGAACCCGATCGAACTCGCGCGCAACGACGGCAAGACCGACTACGTGCACGACGTCCAGGTCGACGACGAGGGCGTGGCGTGGGTGTCGGGACGAGGCGGCGTCCGCGGTTACTGGACCAACGGCTTCCACCGCGACCCCGTCCAGGGCAAGGTCCGCCGCGCGACGGCGTTCGACCCGGTGCCCTACGCGGGCGGCGGGATCGAGGAGACGGCGGCGCCGTCGAAGTTCATGCACAACAGCTTCCACCCGGCGGGACACCGCTCGGCCGACGGTGCCGACTCGAACCGCTGGCGCGGCCGCGACCTCATCTACGCCACCGAAGAGAGCTTCCTCGACGGCTGCGCCGGTGACGGCGTGCTGACGATCTCGTCGCTGAAGAACTCGTACAACGGCGAGGGCTGGCGTTCGACGCCGGAGAAGCCGTTCCGCCTCGAGTCCGTCGGCACCTGGAGCGTCGCCGGTCAGGAAGGCAGCGACCCGGCGTCGGGCGACTGCTCCGCGCACTACTTCGACATCCGCGGCAAGGTCCTCGTGCAGTCGTTCTACGGGCAGGGCACGCGCTTCCTCGACGTCAGCGACCCGACGGACCCGAAGCAGATCGCCTACTTCCGCCCGGCGGACGCCAGCGCGTGGGCGCCGTACTGGCACAAGGGTTACGTCTATGTCGCCGACAACACTCGCGGAATCGACATCCTGAAGCTCACCGTCTGAGCGAAGATGTCCCCATGCGCACCATGGGGAAGACCTTGGGGAGCCTGGCCGCGATCGTCCTGATCGCGGCCTGTGCCCCGGAACCGCCGCCGAAAATGGTCGTCCAAACCGATACGGCGCCGGTCGCCGAGGACTTCCCGGACATCGGAGAGATCGTCGAGGCACACTGGGTGGAGGAGCGGATGGGCGTCTCCGAAGGCCGGATCGAGGCGCCCGGACCGTCCGACCTCCGGCTGTCCGCGCTGGTGAAGCTCCGGCTCGAAGCCGTGTCGAAGGTGATCAGCGATCTCAAGTGTCACGCCGGGGCCCCGGCGGCGCCGGAACAGCTGAAGGCGCTCCTGCCGTCCGGCGTGAAGTGGCTCTCCTGCGCGCTGCCCACGACCACCAAGTCGCGGACGGCGTTCGTGGTCGACGGCTCCGAACAGGCGTTCCTGACGTCGACGACGATGTGACAGAGCCGTGCGAAGCCGGTGATCAGCGGTCATGGTGGTGACATGATCCGTTTCTAGCTTGGCGCCATGACCACCTTGCTCGGCCGGGCCCCGGTGCCCGTCCCTGGGAAGACCCCGCGGCGAAGCGTCACCGCGCTGTTCGGGATCGCCGTCCTCGTCGCCGGATACACCGGGTTCCGATTGCCGGGGGAGTGGGCGGCGACCCTGCAGGCGGTCTCCCTGACCGACGGCTTCCACCGGCGTTTCCTCGTGGGCACGCTCCTGAAGCCGTTCGGAAACGACTACTCGGTCTTCGCGGTCGCCGGTTACGCCGTCCTCGGCGCGGTGCTGGCGGCCGTGGCGCTCGCCTTCTTTCACAGCCGCACCGAAAGCCGGCGGTCGCTGATCGTCGCCTGGCTCCTGCTGCCGACCGGTGGCTACCTCTTCCATGAGGTCGGCTACCTGGACCAGATGCTGTATCTCCTGCTGTTCGGCGCACTGTGGGCCCTGCATCGTGACAGGCCGGTGCTCGCGAGCGCGGTGATGGCGCTTTCGCCGACGGTGCATGAGATCGCGCTGCTCACCGTGCTGCCGATCTTCGGTTTCGCACTGCTGCGGAAGTTCCCGTTTCGGCGCGCGTGCGCGCTGCTCGCTCCCGGCGCCCTGCTCGGACTGGGGATCCTGGCGCTGCCACCAGCCGCTCCCGGCGCTGTCGAAGGACTCCGGCGGTCACTGTCCACAGCGGACTTTCCCTACCGTGCCGACGCGCTGGACCTGTTCGGACGCACGCAGGCCGAGAGCTGGCGGCTGTACTCGATCACCGCCGTGCTGCTCTATCTGGTGCCGATCGCGGTCGTGGTGATCGGCGGCTTCCTGTTCCTGCACCGTCCGACGCTCGCCGCGGCGGTGCCCGTCGCCGCGATCGGGGCACCGTTGCTGCTCGCGTTCGGCGGCTGGGACGACGCTCGCTGGGGATTCCTGCTGGTCACGAACTTCGTCCTGGTGGTGTGGCACCGGCTCGGTCACCGCGAGCTGAAGCTGTCCCAGGCAGGCGTGCTGACCGCGGTGTTCCTGATCCTCACGCACGTCCCGATGCCGTACTTCGACGGCTACGCGCCACGGTGGCTCACTCTGGTGACTCTCGTGGAAGACACACGGTGAACACGGCGCCGCCGTCGTTGTGCACGGTGATCTCCCCACCGTGAATCAGCGCGTTCTCGCGGGCGATGGACAGCCCCAGTCCGCTGCCTTCGGTCGCCTGCCGCGCGTGATCGCCGCGCACGAACCGGTCGAACAGGATCGGGCGCAACTCCTCGGGAATCCCCGGCCCGGAGTCGGCGACTCGGATGGTCACCGTGCCGGAAAGGCCTTCCAGGGACACCGTGATCGGGGTCCGGCCGTACCGTTCGGCGTTGACCAGCAGGTTGCACACGATGGTGTGGACGCGGCGCGGATCAGCGGACACGGTCGTGTCGCCGGCGCTCGTCACCTGCACGGCAGTTCCCGGCACGCTCACCTCGATCGCGTCCTCGACCAGTGCGGGCAGGTCGACGAGTTCGGGGCGCAGGTCCGCCGAACCCGCGTCGAACCGCGAGATCTCCATCAGATCTTCGACCAGTCGCGCCAGCCGCCGGGCCTGCGCGCCGAGCAGCTCGCTCGCCCGGGTCCGGACCTCGGGGCTGACGTCGTCGAGGGTGTCGACGGTGGCGACCATCGACGCGAGCGGCGTCCGCAGGTCGTGCGCGACATCGGCGACGAAGCGTTGCTGCTGGCGATCTTTGGCGCGCAGCTCCTCGATCGCCGTGCCGACCCGATCGGCCATCGTGTTGAACGACGTGGCGAGGTCGGCGAGCTCGTCGCGACCCTTCACCGGGACGCGCACGTCGAAGGCGCCGCCGCCCAGGTCGCGGGCGGCGGAGGCGACTCGGAGCACCGGCCGCCGGATCCGGCCCGCGGCGAAGACCGCGGCCGCCACGCCGAGGACGGTGACGCCGAGTGCGATCCACCCCAGCTTCCACCGCTGGGCCGCCAGATCCTGGTCGAACGTGGTGAGGTCGAAGAACTGCACGACCCAGTACGCGACGAAGTTCGCGCTCACCACGAGGAGCCGGTGGCCGGTCAGCGGATCGGTCGTGGTCGCCGACAGCAGCTTTTCCGGTCCCGTGGTCCGCAGCAGGACCACGTCCTTCACCGTTTCCAACGCGGCTCGCCTGTCGGGCGGGTTCGCGTTCTCGGCGCCCGTCGTCCAGTCGTGGCTTTGCGATGAGGACTCGACGACTTCGGGCGGTCCTTCGGGAGCCCTGAAGTCGTCGTTCGTCCGTTGGGGGTGACTCGTGACGAGCATCCAGTCCGCCGCCGCTTTGTCCATTCCCTGGGAGAACATCTCCAAGGCTGGTGGCGAGCCAGCCATGAACTGTTCGAGATGGGGCCAGGCCTGCCCGAACATCGCCCCGAACGACGTCTTCGCCGCGGCCGTGAACCGGTCGAACGCGTCGTCCTCCTGGATTTCGGCCGCGCTGAAGGCCATCACGATCGTCGCCGTCGTGGTCACCGCCACGACCGCCGCGGTCACCCTGGCGCGGAGTCCGAACCTCATGCGCTCACCAACCGGTAGCCGAGTCCGCGCACGGTCTTCAGCACCACGGGATCAGCCGGATCGTCCTCGATCTTCGCGCGCAGCCGCGCGACCGCCGCGTCGACGATCCGCGAGTCACCGACGTAGCCGTAGTCCCACACCCGTTTCAGCAGTGTCTGCCTGCTCAGTACCTGGTTGGGATGTTCGGCGAACTCGACGAGCAGCCGGATCTCGGTCGCGGTCAGCGCCAGTTCGACGCCGTCGCGGGTCACGCTCATCGCGGCCGCGTCGATCTCCAGCCGTCCCACCCGCAACCGGCCTGCCGACGGCCCGGGAGCGGTGACGGCACGCCTGCCGATCGCCTTGATCCGCGCGTCGATCACCCGGGGTTCGGCGGGTTTGACCACGTAGTCGTCGGCGCCGCATTCCAGCCCGGCGACGATGTCGATCGGGTCGCCGCGGGCGGTCAGCAGAACCAACGGCAACCGGCTCCGTGCGCGGATCCGGCGGCACACCTCGAAGCCGTCCATCCCGGGCAGCATGACGTCGAGCAGGACGAAATCGAGTTCGAGCCGGTCGGTGAACAGCGCCTCCAGTGCCCGCTCCCCGGTCGGCGCGGCCACGACGTCGTGCCCGAGCACCTTCAGCGCGAGCGTGAGCGCTTCGGCCAGTGCTCCGTCGTCCTCGACGAGCAGGATGCGAGCCATGGTTCCCCCAAGATCGAAAGGCTCACCGATCGTAAGGGCGCTCTGTCGCACTGGCCCGGATCCGGGGCGGAACCGTCGCAGAGCCGTGCCGTCTCGTCACAAACCCTGGTTGACTGTCGTATCCGAGGGGCTTGTTCGGCAACCTCAGTTTTTGAGCTTGGACTGTCTGCGGGCTCACGCCCGGTTCGATCGCCCCACGACCGCGCCCTGGGCCGAAGGCGTCCTTCACCGCATCCGATGCGGTGAAGGACGCCTTCGGCCCATCACAGGCCTCACTCACTCAAGAGGCGAGCAACTCCTGCAGTTCACGGATGGCGGCGTCGAGTTCCGTCGCGAACAGCTCCATCTCGTGCGCCACGTGCTTCGGCGTGCACAGGTACAGATTCAGCGAGTCCGGCAGCAGCACGTACGCGACGCCGATGCACTGCGGGCTGGTCGACCCGAAGCCGAAGTACCGGATGTTCACCGACGGCGCCGAGCTGGTGCTCAGGTAGTCGTTGCGCATCTTCAGCCAGCCCGGCGACGAATACAGCGACGGGGAGTCCTCGACGCCACGCCGTTTCTGGATCAGTTGCAGCTCCCACAGGTGCTGCTCCGGTGCGTCGCCCGCCTGGCATTCCTTCGCCCGCGTGACGTGCTTCGCGGCCGCCGCGCGGAAAGCCGCCTGACGTGTCTGCCGGTCGGCCTGCGGATCGTCCATCACCCGGACGAACCACTGCACCTCGGGCGTCACGACTCGCATCGCTTCGGTGCGCCCGTTCTGGTACTGCCGCGTCGCGATCGACTCGTACGTCGCGCCGGTGATTCCCTTCGCCCGCTTGTGCGCGAGCTGGTACGCCATCTGCGCGAAGGCGTCGGGGGACATCCCCAGCTCCTTCGCCCGCTTCGCGCCGAAGTCGGTGAAGGACACCGTCTTCGTAGCGGTCGCGTCGGCGTACTCGGCGAAGGCGACCGCCGCGGCACGGGCGTCCTCACGCAGCGCGTCACCCAAAACGAACTCGATGACCTCGGACGCCGGGACGCCGTCGGCGGGTGGCCGCTCCAGTCGTGTTCCGCTCAGCAGCGCGTCGGTGAACCCGAGGATCGTGGTCCCGTCCAGTTCGCAGTGCTCGACGTTGATCCCCGCCGTGCCGTCCTCGAACACGATCAGCGACACGGCCTTGTCGAACCAGCGGTTCCCGCTGTCGCCGTGCAGCAGGTTGTCGCACGCCTCCTGCGTGTTCGCCGGCGCGAAGTCCTCCAGACACAGGCAGAACAACGCCGTCTCGATGTCGTCGAGCGCGGCCGCGTTCCCGCCGGCGAGCAGCGCTTCCCTCGTCGCCGCCCACTCCGCCCTCGCCTTGGTGGTGAAATGCCCGGCCGAGGTCTGCGGGTCTTCGACGAAGTTGCCCGACTTGACGATCACCTGCAGCCCCGCGACCAGCTGTTCGGGCGAGTACGGGCGGCCGTCGGGGGCGATGACGTCCATCCGGAACGGGGTGCCGCGGTGGAACACCACGACGTGCCGCGCCCTCGACGGCCCCGGCCAGTCCTCGCGGTACGGCGTGCGCGCGGTGTCCTGCACGGCGCCGGGGATCCGCGTCGCCGAGAACAGGTACTTGTGCTGCACCATCGACTGCGGCTGCCCGCGCAGCAGGATCGGCGGCACCAGTTCCTCGTCCAGCTTCAGCTTGTAGTCCACCGCCGACGCCGCCAGTTCGGCCGCGCGTTCCAGCTGTCCCAGCGGGGATTCGGTGAACAGGAAGAAGAAGTTCGCGTTGAGCGCGATCCGGTCGCGGCGCCCGAGGTAGCGGTACGGCCAGAAGGTGTCGAGCCAGCTGCGGACGCCCTCCCGCTTGTCGAAGGCTTCGAGCGCGCTCTGCAGTTCGTGCGCCGGGCTTCCTTCCGCGAGGAACTCGGCGACGGCGCCTTCGGTCTCCGCGAGCTCGCCGGGGGTGAGCAGCGGCGAGCACCACTCGAGAAACCGGCGGCAGGTGTCCTCCAGGCCGGGGACGGGGACCCTCGGCAGGACCTCCTCGTTGCCGAACGTGCGGGTGGACGGTTCCGGACTGCTCACGATCATCCTTGATCTCGAAGGGGAAGGGCGTTCAGCGCGGAGGCGAGTTCGCCCGCCGCACCGTCCGGGCGTGAGACGAACAGCCGCGCGTACAGCCGGCCGTCGGACTCCAGCCCACGCGGGTCGACACCCGCGACGGACAGATTGTCCAGGATCTGCGTGCGCTCCTCGGCCGAGGCGAACCTTCGCTGCCGGAAGACGCCGTCGGCCCCGGTCGTGTCGTACTCCAGCTCGGCGAGGCTTTCGGCGACCGACGCGTAGGAGAACATCCGCAGCACGAAATGCGCCATCCACGGCCGGTTCTCCCGCGCGATCCGGACGAGGGTCTTCTCGGTGACGTAGCCGACGCAGCCGGTCGAGATGACGATGTCGACTTCGGCCAGCAGCGCGCGCTGCTCCTCTGTCGGGTCTTCGCTCTCCAGATCCGCGTGGATCGCGTCGTCGATGAAGCCCGCGGCGAGCGCGTAGTCCAACGCGGGCGCGGAGGCGTCGAGGCCGATGAAGCGGACCTGGTCGCTCACGGCGAGCTTCTCGACCATCCGCCGATCGCGCGCGATCAGTTCGTCCCGGCTCAGCGCTTCGCCGTCCCGGTAGTGGTCGTACAGCCGCTCCATCGACGTGTCACAGCGGTGCAGCGCCGCGTTGACGCCGTAGGAACAGCCGAGGTCGAGCACCGTCGGGACCTTGACGTCGGTCTCCGCCCGGTATTCGTCGATCAGTTTCGCGAAGTAGGCCTTCGCCTGCTGTGGGATGGAGTAGTCCAGTCTGCGCAAGGTGCCGAAGAACGCACGAGGATCGGGCTCGGTATAGATGTGATCGAAAGAGATCTTGCCGGTCGAATCCAATGGCACGGCCAAGCTCCTGACTTAGTCGAGCAGCTGATCGCCCCGGACCGCCGCGGAAGCGACGTGTTCCGACAGGACCCGGCCGAACAGCTGTCTCGTCCGCTCCGGACTGCCGATGACCCCAGGACGCTCGCTGTACGCGAAGATCGCGGAATGGCGGGCGACTGCCCCTTGAACACTACTCACCCGGTGCAGCGCGAAGCGTCCGCGAAACAGCTGAAGATCGCCGGGACGCAGAGTGAGCCGTCGGATCAGGTGATCCCCTTCGCCCGCCAGCACGGCACGGACGTCGTCGAAGTTCTCCGCCGTTTCGGAGCGGATGTTCGGGCAATATTCGAAGACACCGCCCTCGGCCGCCTCCTGCGTGAGCATGCTGACGGTGTACTCGTTGGTGTCGAAATGCCACGGATGCGAGCGGCCCGGTTCGATCACGTTGAGCACCAGGCCTGCCAAGGGATCGGCGAGTTCGTGCAGTTCGGGGAGTTCGAAGCAGTCGGCGACGAACCGCTGGAACTCGCTGCTCGCGTACAGCTGCTGGATGATCGCGGTCGCCGGGATCCGGTCGCGCGCCACGAAGGCGTTGCCGCGTTCCATGATCGTGCGGCCGGGATGGTCCTCCGGCAAGGGAGTGTCGATGGCGATGTTGTAGGCGTTGACGCGTTCGACCTTCGCGTACGCCTCCGGAGCGATTTCCGCGCCTTCGTGGCGAAGGGCGTCACGCAACTCCGGACGGATGAAGTCGGCCAACACACAGCAGCCCGTTTCCCGTAGTTCGGCGCGTGTTCGGGAAACGATTTCGCGCCATGCCGGGCTTCCCGGTGCGGACAACGGATAGCGGGCGGTGTCGGCCACCTGGACTGCACTCGCGGTCATCGACGTCCTCTCGGCTGGCCCGGAAGTGATTCTCGGGTTTAGCACAGAAAACGCCCACGACCCCCGCGCCTTGTGAGCGGTGCCACACGGAACGTGACGGCCCCCTTGTCCGCGTTCGTACGCGGATAAGGGGGCCGTCATGGAGCTTTCGTCAGCTGGTGACAAGCGGCAGAAGCGGCCGCCGCACCGCTGTCGCGACGCCGTCGGACGCCTGGGCCGCGGCGATCCGCTCCGGCGTCGGCGTGCCGTACTCGGTGGTCCGCTGCCGCAGCGGACGGCCCAGCGGTTCGACCATCGCGCGCATGTCGCTGATCGTCTTGTACGACCCGTTGGCCGCCCCCGCCATCCGGCTGATCGTCTCCTCCATCAGCGTCCCGCCGATGTCGTTGACCCCGCCCTGGAGCACGGCGCGGCTGCCCTCTTCACCGAGTTTCACCCAGGAACTCTGGATGTTGTCGATCGTCCCGTGCAGCAGCAGCCGGGCCAGCGCGTGCACCGCGCGGTTCTCGCGCAGCGTCGTCCCGGCCCTGGCGAGCCCGGCGAGGTAGATCGGAGAACTCTGGTGGATGAACGGCAGCAGCACGAATTCGCTGAACCCGCGCCGCCCGTTGCGCTCCAGGCCTTCCCGCTGCAGTTTCGCCAGCAGCTTCAGATGCCCGACCCAGTGCGCCGGGGTGTCGACGTGGCCGTACATCATCGTCGACGTCGTGGTGATGCCGAGTTTGTGCGCGGTGGTGACGACGTTGATCCATTCCGACGTCGGCAGCTTGCCCTTCGTCAGCACCCAGCGGACGTCGTCGTCGAGGATCTCCGCGGCCGTGCCCGGCAGCGAGTCGACGCCGGCTTCCTTCGCGCGCGCCAGCCAGTCCTCGATCGAGAGGTTGGTCCGCGAAGCGCCGTTGACGACCTCCATCGGTGAGTACGAGTGCAGGTGGATGTCCGGCTGACGGCGTTTCACCTCGGCCGCGAGGTCGAAGTACGCGGTCCCCGGCAGATCCGGGTGGATGCCGCCCTGCATGCAGATCTCGGTCGCGCCCGCGGCCCACGCCTCGTCGACCCGGTCGCCGACCTGCTCCAGCGAAAGCGTGTACGCGTCGGCGTCGGTGCGCCGCTGGGCGAAGGCGCAGAACCGGCAGCCGGTGTAGCAGACGTTGGTGAAGTTGATGTTCCGCGTGACGACGAAGGTGACGTCGTCGCCGTTCACCTCTCGCCGCAGGTCGTCGGCGATCTTGGTGAAGGCGTCGAGCTCCGGGCCGTCGGCGTGCAGCAGCGCCAGCGCCTCGTCGTCCGACAGTCCGGAGGGGTTCTTTTCCGCGCTGCGCAAGGCATCCCGGACGTCGAGGTCGAACCGCTGCGGCGCGGTCTTGATGTTGCCCTTGATCTCGGCCCAGTCGCCGTAGACCGAGTCGAAGTCGCTGCGCCGGTCTTCCGTGCGCCCGATCGTGTCGACCTCGACGTGCAGATCGGTGCGCCCGGCTTCCTTCCAGCCGCCGTCCGGCTCCTGCCACGGGATGCCCACCGGGATGGCCTCTTCGATCGCGAGCCCGGTCTCGGCGTCGGTCAGCGGCGCGAGATGCGCGTTCATCCGCGGGTCGAGCCACGGTTCGCCGGTCTTGACGTACTCCGGGTAGATCGGGAGCCGCTCGCGCACGGTGAAGCCGAGTGCCTCGGTGCGGCGTTTGAGCTCGTCGATCTGCGGCCACGCGCGTTCGGGGTTCACGTGGTCGGGGGTGAGCGGGGAGACGCCGCCCCAGTCGTCGATCCCGGCGTTCAGCATCAGTTCGTACTGCTGGCCGATCAGGTTCGGCGGCGCCTGGATGCGCATCTTCGGGCCGAGCACGAGCCGCGCGACGGCGATGGTCGCGGCGAGTTCCTCGAGATCGGCGTCCGGGGTCGCGCGCATCTTGGTGTCCGGCTTCGCACGGAAGTTCTGGACGATCACTTCCTGGATGCCGCCGTAGGTCTTCGCGACCTTGCGGATCGCGAACAGCGAATCGGCGCGTTCCTCGAAGTTCTCGCCGATGCCGATCAGGATGCCCGTGGTGAACGGCACCGAACTGCGGCCGGCGTCCTCCAGCACCCGCAGGCGCACGTCGGGGTCCTTGTCGGGCGAGCCGTAGTGCGGGCCGCCCTTCTCGGTGTACAGCCGCTTCGCCGTCGTCTCCAGCATCATGCCCATCGACGCCGAAACCGGCTTCAGCCGCTGGAAGTCCTGCCAGGTCAGCACACCGGGATTGAGGTGCGGCAGGACGCCGGTCTCCTCCAGCACCCGGATCGCCATCGCCCGGACGTAGGACAGCGTGTCGTCGTAGCCGTGCGCGTCGAGCCAGTCCTTCGCCGCCTTCCAGCGGTCCTCCGGACGGTCGCCGAGGGTGAACAGCGCTTCCTTGACCCCCATCGCGGCACCCTTGCGGGCGATGTCGAGGACCTCGTCAGGGGAGAGGAACGGCGACTCGACCCGGCCGGGGACGGTCGCGAAGGTGCAGTAACCACACCGGTCCCGGCACAACCGGGTCAGCGGGATGAACACCGAACGGCTGTAGGTGACCACGCCGGGGCGGCCCGCCGCGACGAGTCCGGCGTCACGGATCCGGGAGGCGTGCCCGGACAGCGTCTTGAGGTCGTCGCCGCGCGCCTGGAGCAGGATCGAGGCCTCGGTGAGGTCGAGGGTCTTCCCGTCGCGCGCCCTGGCGAGCGCCCGGCGCATCGCCGAGGTGGTGGGGGCGTTCGCGTCAGCAGGGGATGCCATTCCCGCACGCTATGGCCGGACTCGCTCCACCTGCCAGTGTGCATCCCGCCACCGCGTCACCCACGTGGGTGTGGTCACTGTTCCCGCTGGTCAGAGCATGATCTCGGTTGCCGATCAGGGGATGCGAGTGTATTACCTAAAGTGTGGCTTCGGTGATCGGCAAGAAGGTCGGCGGGCGGACGTACTACTACCTCGTCACCTCCGCGCGGGTCGACGGCGAGCCCAGGGTCGTGTCGCAGCGCTACCTCGGCACGGCCGAGGAGATCGGGCGCGCGATGGACGGCGACGTCTCCGCCCCCGGCGAAGCGCGTCACCGGACCTTCGGCGACGTCGCGGCGGTGTGGGCCACTCTGCGACGGCTCGACTTCGTGCGCCGGGTCGACGAAGCCGTCGGAGCCCAGCGCGCCGCGACCACACTGGGGACGCATCTCGCGCTCGCCGTCCTGCACCGGGCGACAGCGCCGGACACGGACCTCGACACCTGGTGGGAGGACGGTGTCGCGCGCGAATTCCTCCAAGCGGACCTGCCGAATCATCGCCGCGCGCTGCAACGGCTCACCCCGGAGCGGATCGCGCGGATCGAGACCACGGTCGCCGAAGCGGTGCTCGCCTGGCTGGGGACGGGGAACGCCGCGCTCGCCGTCGACGTGCCGCAGTTCGCCACCTTCACCACCGCCGAGCCCTGCCGCTGCGAACTCGCCGGCCTCGGCCTCGTGGTGACCAAGGACGGCGCGATCCCGCTGGCGTCGCACGTGTATCCGAGGGCAGGGGCGCCGCCGTTCGCCGCGCTCGCCGAGGATCTCCGCTCGCTGTACCCCGTCACGCTGATCTTCACCGCCGGCCAGGCCGCGCAACTGGACCTCGGACGGCATTTCGTCGGCGCGCTCCCGCTCTCGGAGCATCCGGAGCTGCTGGCGAAACCGCCGTCCGCGCGCAAGCCTGTCGATCCGGAGCGCTTCGCCGGGCTGACCGCTCTCGACACTAGAGCCGTGGTCGCGGGCGTCCGGCGGCGCGTGATCCTGACCCATTCGGAGACCCTGCACAACGCGCAGGCCCGCGCGTTCGGCGAGGAACTGAGCACCGCGACGCGCGAACTCGCCGGCCTCGACGCCGCACTGGCCGCGGGCACGTACCGCGGCGACCGGAGCCAGGTGAACGCCGAAATCGCGCGGATCACCCGCGGCCGCCGCGTCGAACGGGTGCTCTCCCCGTCCTTGACGGGGACGAAGCCGGGGGAGATCCGGCTGACCTGGAAGGTCGACGACGCCGCCGTGTCGCGGCTGCACGACGAGTTCTTCGGCAAACAGGTGCTGGTCACCGACCACGACTGGCCGGTGTCCGAGGTCGTCACCGCGTATCGGGCCCGGACCCATCTCGACTCGACGTTCCGCTGGCTGACCGGCCCCGCCGTCACCGCCCCGGCCCCGCGCTGGGACTGGACCCCGCACCGGATCGCGGTGCACACGCTGGTCACGGTGCTCGCGTCCACGGTCACGCACCTCATGCGGCGCGAGGCCGACCGCGCCGGGATGAACCTGTCGGTCCGCGAGCTGATGGACAGTCTCGCGGGGATAGGGGAGATGGTGCTGCGCTACCCGTCCACCGGCGGCCGCCCGCGGACCCGGCGCCTGCTGACCGAGCGGAGCCCGGAACAGCAGGCGCTCTTCGACCTCTTCGGGCTCAGCTCTCCCGATGGATATGCAGCGCGGAGAAGCTCTGCACCACCGGCATCAACTCGATGACGTTGATGTTCACGTGCTCCGGCTGCGAAGCCGCCCAGAAGACGGACTCGGCCACATCGGCGGCCGTCAGCGGCGTCGTGCCCTTGTAGACGTTGTCGGCCTTGCTCTGGTCGCCCTCGAACCGGACGACGGAGAACTCCGTCCCGCCGACCAATCCGGGCTCGACATTGGTCACCCGCACGCCGGTGCCCTGCAGGTCCGCGCGCAGGTTGAGGCTGAACTGGTGCACGAACGCCTTGGTCGCCCCGTAGGCGTTGCCACCGGGGTACGGGTAGGAGCCCGCCACCGAACCGATGTTGATCACGTGCCCGCGGCCGCGCTCGACCATCCCGGGCAGTAACGCGCGGGTGAGGTGCGCGAGCCCCTTGATGTTCGTGTCGATCATCTGGTCCCAGTCGTCGAGCTTCGCGCGGTGTGCGGGCTCGAGGCCCTTCGCGAGGCCGGCGTTGTTGACCAGCAGGTCGACCTGGGCGAACTCGGCGGGCAGCGTGCCGGGAAGCGCGGCCACCGCGTCGGCGTCCCGGACGTCGAGCTCGAAGGGGAGGACGTTCTCGCCCAGCTCGCCGGCCAGCTTGTCGAGCCGGTCCTTACTACGCGCGGCCGCGACGACCTTGGCGCCGTCGGCGGCGAACCGGCGGACGATCTCGACGCCGAACCCGGCGCTGGCACCGGTCACGAAAACGGTCTTCTGGGAGCTGGAGGGCATCACGCGGTCTCTTTCAGGAACTGGGCGAACACGGTGTTGAACTCGGCCTCGCGCTCCAGGTTAGGCATGTGGGCGGCGCCTTCGATCACCGCCAGGGTGGAGCCGGGGATGAGGTCGTGCATGAGCTCGGCGTCCGAGACCGGCGTGAACTCGTCCTCGGTCCCGACCACGACGAGGCTCGGCACCCGCACCTGGGTGAGGCTGTCCCGGTAGTCCGGGCGCTCGGCCCTGCCCCTGAGCGCGGCCGCCGCTCCTTCCTTGGGCGTCGTGCGCATCATCCCCAGGACGTGCGCCGCCACGTCCGGCATCGTGCGGACGTTCTCCGGGGAGACCATCTTCGTCAGGACCTCCTCCGCATAGGGGTCGAGCCCCTCGGCGAGCACCCGGTCCGCCATCTCGTTGCGGACGCGCCGGCCTTCCTCTGTCTCTTCTTGAGGAGAGGTGTCGGCGAGCAGGAGCCCGGCGACGCGGTCGGGGTAGGTGCGGTGGAACTCCATGACGATCTGCCCGCCCATGGAGAGGCCGCCGAGCACGAAGCGCCCGAGACCGAGGTGATCCGCGAGGCGCACGATGTCGGCGGCGAAGACGTCGAGACCGGTCTTGCCCGGGACGACCGTGGTCTCGCCGTACCCGCGGAGGTCCGCCGTGATGACCCGGTAGCCCTCCCGGCTGAAGCGCTCGGCCTGGGGACGCCACATCGAACGATTGAAGGGGTGGCCGTGGACGAGGACGACGGGCAACCCGCTGCCGAGGTCGTCGTAGGCGACGGAGATGCCGTCGAGTTCCGCAGTGCTCATGAGCCCGACGCTAATCGGAGCAATCCAAGAGTTCAATACGGTGCAATGTACTCGGAGCAATGTTTCTTCGCCGGTGTTCACCTGGGTGCCCCGAGGTCGATCACCGGGTGATCGACCGGCACGGGCCCATTTCCTGCCTCTGACCTGCGTAAATGTCGTTAAGGTACCCCCCTGTTTTGAGGGGTTTCCGGCCATGTAAAGTTCTCCAAGTCGCCAGGGAAACCGGGTGGCCGCGGGACACGAACCAAGCTCTCACCTCTAGGTGATTGAGTGGGTGTCTCACCAAAAACTGCTAGGAATGACTGCTTCGGATAAGGCCGCGTGACTGTGGTGCGATTCGGGGTGTGTTGCTTGAGAACTCAACAGTGTGCTAGTGAACTAAGCCAGTAGAGCTTATGTATTTGAACCTCGTTTGAGGTTCC
>NZ_JBIUAQ010000004.1:0-9764 GCF_044547565.1 Amycolatopsis sp. NPDC052450
CTAGGGGGGGTCCGCGGTTTTGGGGTCTTGTCGTGTGGTGGGGGTGGTGGGGGGGGGCGGGGCCCACAACCCATGTGGGGGCGCGCTCGAGGTCGCGAAAGTGGCTTTCGCGACGCGCCACAAATGACTTACCGCGCCAAAGGCGGCGAGTCCTGAATGGACTCGCCGCCTGGCTCAGCGGTTCAGGACTGCGCGGCGGTGACGGTGTGCCGCAGCAGCAGTGACGTCGTGACCGGGCCGACGCCGCCGGGGACCGGCGTGATCGAACCCGCGATCCCCTCGACGGCCGCCTGGTCGACGTCGCCGACGAGCCCGCCTTCAGAAGTCGGGTTCGTGCCGACGTCGATCACCACGGCACCGGGCTTGACGTGGTCCGCGCCGACGAAGTGCGCGCGGCCGACGGCCACGACCAGGACGTCCGCGGTCTTGGTGACCGCCGCGAGGTCCTTGGTGCGGGAGTGGCAGACGGTGACCGTCGCGTTCTCGGCGAGCAGCAGCAGCGCGGCGGGCTTGCCGACCACGGTGGAGCGGCCCACGACGGCGACCTGGGCACCGGACAGGGCGACCTGCTCGCGCTTCAGGATCTCCAGCACCGCCGCGGCGGTGGCGGGGGCGTAGGTCGGGAGGCCCGCGGTGAGCCTGCCGAGGCTGACCGGGTTGGCGCCGTCGACGTCCTTGCGCGGATCGATGTGCGCGCCGACGTCGTCCAGCGTCACACCTTCGGGCAGCGGGGTCTGGCAGATGATGCCGTGGACCGACGGGTCCGCGGACAGCTTGTCGAGTTCGCGGGTGACGTCCTCGCCGGTCGGCTTTTCGAGCTGGACCACCCGGCAGTCGACGCCGACCTTCTTCGCGGCGCGCTCGATCGAGCGCACGTACCAGGCGGTGGCGTCGTCGTCGGTCGGCACGAGCACGGCCAGCGTCGGGGCGGTGCCCGATTCGCGCAGCTTGGCGGCGGTCTCGGTGACCTCGGTGGTGATGGCGGCGGCGATCGCGCGCCCGTCGATCAGCGTCATCGGGCGATCCTCTCGCGAACTTCGGCGATGAGCGCGTCGGCGCGCCCGGCGGCGGGGACGTACTCGGCGAGCCGTGCTTCGGTCTCCTTGCGCAGCTGCTCGTCGGACATCGACGCGAGGTTGACCTCGACGTTGACCACGGCCGATTCGAGCGCGGATTTGGCGGACGAGGCGGCGACCGCGATGTCGGAGATGACGTTGGTGTTGGCGCCTTCGAGGATCGAGGCGGCGACGTCGATGACCTCGGCGGCGAGGGCGGCGGTGCGCAGCGGGACGTCGGCGGCGCCGACCAGTGCGGCCTGGATCGCGGCCGAACGGGCCTGCTTCTCCTCGTCGGTGGCCTTCGGGAGCTTGTAGGCCGAGACGACCGCGTCGAAGGCGGCGGCGTCGTCGGCGGCGAGGCCGAGCGCGCGACGGCGGAGGTCTTCGGCCTTGCCCAGCGCCTCGGTCATGGCGGCCTCGTGCTCGGCGTATTTCGGCTTGCCGATGGTCAGGTTGCACACCATGGAGACCAGGGCGGCACCGACCGCGGCGTTCATCGCGGCACCCGCGCCACCACCGGGCGTCGAGGCCTTCGAAGCCAGCTCGTCGAGCCACTGACCGACCGGTTGAGCCTCCACGCGATGTTCCCTTCCCGCTGGTTTTGCCGTCGCGGGGAAGCCTACCCGGGGGTTCCCGGACAGCCCGAAGGCCACCTTCGCGGCGATCGACATCCGCGAAGGTGGCCTTCGGCCAGCGGGATCAGGACCGCTGGTACTCCTCCCAAGTGAGCTTCGGCGTGACGGCGGGGCCGTCGTCGGAACCGCGGCCGGCGAGGCCGTTGTAGCCGAGGTAGTAGTCACCGGCCTGGTGCTGCGCGCCGGAGGACAGGTCCGGATCGGACAGTGCGATGGCGTGGATGTGGTACGCGAAACCCTGGGCCGGGGTCCGGACCCAAGCCGCGAAGCCCACCTGACGCAGCTTCCGCGCGACGTCGGTCCGCGTGGTCGAGGACATGCCTTCGACACCGATGTCGAGCGCGCCGCCACCGTCGTGCGTCCCGGCCGAAGCGCCGACGCCGCCGGGGTTGTACGAGCCCTGCGTGATGGTGAGCTGCCTGCCGAGCAGACCTTCGGCCTTCACCAGCATCGCCTTGGTCCGGGTGTTCATCGTCTTGCCGTGGTAGGTCAGGCGGCTACCCGCCGAGGCCACCGCGGTGACGGTGTACCGGCCCTCGCCCAGCTTCTCGAGCGAGGTCTTGCCCGGCAGGCCGGAGGCGTCGATCCCGGTGTAGCCCAGCGACTTCTGGTAGCTGGAGTACCCGTTGATCGTCGAGGTGCCGAAGTGGCCGTCGACGTACTGCTGATCGAGCAATCCCTTGGCGGCCAGCGCCTGCTCCACCAGCAGCACACTGTCCTTGGCGCCGGGGGTCAACGCGCTGTCAGCGCGGCGCGGGTCGATCTGCGCGGCCTTGAGCACCGCTTCCATGCTGGCCGCGGGCAACGCGGTCACGGCCACTTCGGCGCCGGCCGGTGCGGCCACGCCGAAGGAGAGCGCGGTCGCTGTCGCGAGCACGGCTACCTTGGTCAACAATTCCTGCCTCCTGAACGGACTCGGTTGTCCGGTCAGCATGGGCAGCGTGAATACAAGGGCCGTACAAACGACGTTCGCCTTGTCGCCCGGTCGGGTGTCGCTTCGGCGAAATCGGGGAACGACCTGATAAGACTTCCGGTGGACGCCGAAAGGTCGAGACCCACATGGTGCTACGTACCCCGCCACCCTCAAGGGCTCATCTCAGACTGCTCGCGGCGGCGGACGCGTCCCCGCCGGGCCGTCGGCGGGACCGGTACGGCGAGATCGCCGACCGGCGGCTGGCCGCGATCCTCGCCGCGGAAGACGTGGCGGAGGAACACGGGCTGAGCGCGCACGTCCGGACGACCTGTTACGTCCATCGCGGCTGGGTGCACCAGTGCATCTCCGATCCGATGCACATCCTGGTGGTCACCGGTCATCGATGGTGCCGCCGCTGCGATCGCACGGTGGACGTCGAGGTCGACGAAACCTTCCCGGGCTCGGTCGAACTCTTCTGCGACGGCTGCGGTGTCCCGCCGGACACGGCCGCGAATCGCGAGGTACTCCTGGCCTGCCGGACCAGCCTGGCCGCCATGCACGGCGGGGAAGCCTCGACGCTCTACGTCGTTCCGGACCGCTGAACGGCACCCGATCGCCTCGTCCGATGACGCCGAACGGCCGTGTCCCCGGCGGCCGCGCGGAGCAGTCAGTGGTTTGGACCACCACTGTTACCGAAGCGTGATCTGGACATATCGCACGGACAGCTACTTTGTTGTGGCGCGCAACGAATTGCTTCGCCCGTGGATTTCCAACGCCGGAGGTGTCACGACGTGGATCGGATCTTTGTGCAGCCCCAACGGCGGAAAAGGGTTCGTGGCGCGCTCGCCGCGGCCCTTTCCGCCCTCCTGATCGCCGCCGGTCTCGGCGGTGCCACCGCCGCGGCCGCCGACTACAGCCAGAGTGCCGCGTCCCTGAACGCGAGCCAGGCGCAGTTCTCCTTTACGCCGGCGACGCCCGCGCGCTACGTCGACATCCACTACACCGGCGTTCCCGGCCTGGGCCAGCAGAACGTCCGCATGACCGACAACGGGGGCACGTGGCGGCACACCGTCGGCTCGCTGACTGCGGGCACGGTGCTCGACTACTGGTTCACCTACGAGAAGAACGGGCCGCAGTACGACACCCCGCATTTCGGTTACACCCATGGCGGAAGCGGCACGACCGTCGCCTCGCCGACGTTCGACCCGCCGGGTGGCAGTTACCCGAGCGCCCGCTCGGTGACGTTGTCGTCCGCGACGCCGGGCGCGACCATCCGGTACACAGTGGACGGTTCCACACCGACCGCTTCGTCCACTCCGTACACCGGACCGATCACGGTTTCCGCGTCCTCGACGATCTCCGCGATCGCGGTCAAGCCGGGCTCGGCGAATTCGCCGGTGACGTCGGCGAGCTACACGATCGGATCGACACAGGCGACTTGTCCGACGCAGGCCGAGGTCCCGGATTTCGGCCCGAACGTGCGGATCTTCGACCCCGGCATGTCGGCGGCGTCGATCCAGAGCAGGCTGGACGCGGACTTCAACGCGCAGAAGGACACGCTGACCGCGCAGTTCACCGAGCGCCGGTACGCGCACCTGTTCAAGCCCGGTGTGTACAACGGCATCCACGACAACGTCGGCTACTACACCTCCGTCGCGGGCCTGGGGCAGAACCCGGGCGACGTCGTGATCAACGGTGACGTGACCGTCGACGCCTTCAACGAGTCGGACAAGGGGGTGGCGCTGCAGAACTTCTGGCGCTCGGCGGAAAACCTCGCCGTGGTCCCGAGCAGCGGCTCCACTCGCTGGGCCGTCGCGCAGGCCGCGCCGTTCCGCCGCATGGACATCCGCGGCGGGCTCCAGCTCTACCCGGCCAGCTACGGGTTCGCCAGCGGTGGCTACACCGCCGACACCAAGGTCTCCGGGCGGACCGCTTCGATCTCGCAACAGCAGTGGTACACCCGCGATAGCAGCTACGGCAGCTGGGACGGCGGGGTCTGGAACATGGTCTTCTCCGGGACGAACGGCGCTCCCGCCAACACCTTCCCGAACCCGCCGGAGACGACGCTCGCCACCACGCCGGTGTCCCGTGATGTCCCGTATCTCTACTTCGACGGCTCCGGCAAGTACCGGGTCTTCCTGCCTTCGTTGCGCACCAACGCTTCCGGGCCGAGCTGGGCCAACGGCGGCACGCAGGGCAGTTCGCTGCCGATGAGCCAGTTCTACGTCGTGAAGGCGGGGGACACGGCGTCGTCGATCAACACGGCGCTCTCCCAGGGCTGCAACCTGTTCTTCACGCCAGGCGTCTACCACCTCAACCAGACGCTCAACGTGACGAAGGCGAACACCGTCGTCCTCGGTGTCGGCTACTCGACGCTGGTGCCCGACAACGGCGTCGAAGCGATGCGGGTCGCCGACGTGGACGGGGTCCGGATCAAGGGGCTGCTGTTCGACGCCGGAACGACCAACTCGCAGTCGCTGCTCACGGTCGGCCAGGCGGGCTCGACGGCGAACCACTCGGCCAATCCGACGACGCTGCAGGACGTGTTCTTCCGGATCGGCGGTCAGATCGCGGGGAAGGCGACGAACAGCCTGATCGTCAACAGCCGCGACACCATCATCGACCACATCTGGGCCTGGCGGGCCGACCACGGCAACGCGGGCACCTACGGCTGGACGGTCAACACCGGCGACACCGGGGTGGTCGTCAACGGCGACAACGTGCTGGCGACCGGTCTGTTCGTAGAGCACTACCAGAAGTACCAGGTGATCTGGAACGGCCAGAACGGCAGGACGATCTTCTTCCAGAACGAGATCCCTTACGACGTCCCGGATCAGGCGGGCTGGAAGAGTCCCGACGGGCTCAACGGGTACGCCGCCTACAAGGTGGGGGACAACGTGACCACGCACGAGGCGTGGGGCCTTGGCAGCTACTGCTTCTTCAACGACAACCCGTCGGTGAACCTGTATCACGCGTTCGAGGTGCCGAACCGCTCCGGCGTGCGGTTCCACAACATGGTGACGGTTTCGCTGAACTACAAGGGGACCATCACCCACGTCATCAACGACACCGGTGCGGTGACACCACCCGGGACGACGCCGAGCAACCTGGTGAGCTACCCGTAACGCTTACCGAGGGCTGAAGGGCGCTTTCCCCGCATGACACGCGGGGAAAGCGCCCTTCACACTTGTGTATAACGCCCTATACCGCTCGGCGGTAGGCGCCTGTTGCACCTCGCCGCTAGGCTCGGATCCATGACCAGCAGTGATGCCTCCACCGTCGTCAAAGAACTGCGTGACCTCTTCCGTTCCGGCGTCACGAAACCGGTGGAGTGGCGCCGGACGCAGCTCATGGGCCTGCGGAAGCTCCTGTCCGAGCGGGCCGACGTCTTCCTCGACGCGCTCTATGCCGATCTGCGCAAGAACACCGCCGAAGCCAAGCGCACGGAAATCGCGCTCGTGCGCAACGAGATCGATCACACGCTGGAGAACCTCGACTCCTGGCTGGCTCCGGAGCAGGCCGAGCTCCCGTACCCGCTGCGGCCGGGTAACGGCCGCGTCGTCCGTGAGCCGCTCGGGGTCGCGTTGATCATCGGGCCGTGGAACTACCCGCTGCAGCTGGTGCTCGCGCCGCTGGTCGGAGCGCTGGCGGCGGGGAACTGCGCGGTCGTGAAGCCGAGCGAGCTGTCCCCGAACACGTCGGCCGCGATCGCCGGGCATCTGCCGGACTACGTCGAGGGCGTCCGCGTCGTCGAGGGCGCGATCCCGGAGACGACGGCGCTGCTGGAGCAGAAGTTCGACACGATCTTCTACACCGGGAACGGGACGGTCGGCCGGATCGTCATGGCCGCGGCGGCGAAGCATCTCACG
Source organism: Amycolatopsis sp. NPDC052450 (assembly GCF_044547565.1). Classification (NCBI taxonomy): domain Bacteria; kingdom Bacillati; phylum Actinomycetota; class Actinomycetes; order Pseudonocardiales; family Pseudonocardiaceae; genus Amycolatopsis; species Amycolatopsis sp. NPDC052450. Next base: position 6,476 of record NZ_JBIUAQ010000004.1, read on the forward strand.
CCGGTCACGCTGGAGCTGGGCGGGAAGAGCCCGGCGATCGTCGAGCCGGGCGCGGATCTCGCCGTGACCGCGCAGCGGCTCGCGTACGGCAAGTTCGCCAACGCCGGCCAGACCTGCGTCGCGCCCGACTACGTCCTCGCGATCGGCGACACCGGCCCGAAGCTGGCCGAGCAGCTGGCCGAGACCGTCGAAGCGATGTTCGGCGAGGACCCCGCCACCAGCGACTCCTACGGTCGCATCATCTCGACGCGGCATTACGACCGGCTCGCCGCGTTGCTGGACGACGGAACCGCGGTCGTCGGCGGCCAGGCCGACCGCGACGAGAAGTACATCGCGCCCACCGTGCTCACCGGCGTTTCCCCGGACGCCCCGGTGATGCGGGACGAGATCTTCGGCCCGATCCTGCCGATCATCGAGGTGCCCGACGTCGACGCGGCGCTGGCGTTCGTCAACGAACGCGACAAGCCGCTGGCGTTGTACGCCTTCACCGAATCGGACGAAACGAAGCGCCGGATCGAGGCGGAGACGTCGTCGGGCGGCTTGGTGTTCGGCGCGGCGATCATCCATCTCGCGGCGCCGGAGTTGCCGTTCGGCGGAGTGGGGGAGAGCGGGATGGGCCGCTATCACGGCCGCTATTCGATCGACAACTTCAGCCATGTGAAGGCCGTGCTGGACAAACCCCTCGCGGGCTGATCAGCGGCCCTCGCGGCTGCCTTCGTAGGCCCGCTCGCGGAGCCCGGCGAGCCAGCCGGGCCGCGGCTCCCACCCTCGCGGAGGATGCAGCATCGGATCGAACGCGGGGCGGGAGGAGTCTTCGTCCACCTCGTGCAGGGTCAGCGTCGCGCAGGGCTTCCGATGCCCGTTCGCGCGGACGGTCTCGACGAGGTAGGTCACCGGCCCTTCCAGCACCAGGCGCCTCAAAGCGTCCAATGATGCTTCGGCATGCCGCGGCGTCTCCGCGCGGGCCGAAAGCCAGACCAGTTCACCTTTCGCGCGATAGGGCAGCAAGGTGCTGTAGCGCCCGGTGGTCCAGGCCCGCGACGGCCGCGGCAGTACCCGGCCGACCAGACCGGCACCCGAAGTGGTCAGCGTGAGATCCCAGGGGGCGCCGTCTGCGGAAGGGATCCGGACCGCCAGCCCCAGCGCGTCGGGCACCCGTCCCGGGAGGCCTGCCCCCTTGGACATCCGCACGGTCACAGCGATCGGCTCGTCCGGCAGGTCGAGGTCGTCGCACCTCAGGCCGTGAAATTCGCCTTTGAGCAGTAGCCCATTCGGGTGGAAGGCTCTCGCGCCACGCAGGGCCGCGAGGGCGCGGAAGCCGGCACGGAAAAGCTTGCCGCCCGGCCCGGCCTGCGTTGCGGCGTCTTCATCCACGATTCCGACCTCCTTGTGACGTGCGTGCTTCGCCGTGACTACCCCGGTCAGGCCGGGTTACACCGGAATTCCCACGAATTCATCTGCCCCGGTTCCCCGGTGTGAACGGCGTTCGCCCGGGTACTCGACGCGATGTTCGCACAGTTCCCCAATCACCTGGATCGGAGGAAATCATGACTGCATCGCCGGCCACGGTTCGGCGGGCTCCGCGCCAGCTCATCGCCCTCGGCGTGGGCGCGGTCTTCCTGCTCGTCGGCATCCTCGGCTTCATCCCCGGCATCACGACGAACTACGAACAGCTGAGCGGCGCCGGCCACGAGTCCGGTGCGTTGCTGCTGGGCGTGTTCCAGGTGTCGATCCTGCACAACATCGTCCATCTGGCGTTCGGCGTCGCGGGGATCCTGCTGGCGCGGACGGTGAGCGGCGCGAAGGCGTTCCTCGTCGGCGGCGGGGTGATCTACCTCGTGCTCTGGCTGTACGGGCTGCTGATCGACCACGGCTCGGCGGCCAATTTCGTGCCGGTCAACAGCGCAGACAACTGGCTGCACCTCGGGCTCGCCGTCGGGATGATCGCACTCGGGCTCATTCCGCTCTCCGGTTCGAAGGCGCCGATCGCCGACTCGCGCTAGCTCTGTTTCTTTCCTGAACTCTTCGGAGGTTGTCAGTGTTCCGTCATACCAAATCGCTCCAATTCGAGGCCAAGCCGGAAAAGCCCGACGCCTTGTACGCCCGCAAGCTGCAGGAACTCATCGGTGGCGCCTACGGTGAAATGACCGTCACCATGCAGTACCTGTTCCAGGGCTGGAATTGCCGCATCGAGGGCAAGTACAAGGATTTGATCATGGATACGGCGACCGAGGAGATCGGTCACGTCGAAATGCTCGCGACGATGGTCGCCCGGCTGCTCGAAGGGGCGCCCGCCACCACGGTGGCCGAGGCCGCGAAGGATCCGGCCACCGCGGCGATCCTCGGCGGGATGGATCCCCAGCAGGCGATCATCTCCGGTGGCGGCGCCACACCGAGCGACAGCCAGGGCTACCCCTGGAACGGCCGCTATGTCGTGGCGTCGGGCAACCTGCTGGCCGATTTCCGGGCGAACGTCGCCGCGGAGGCGCAGGGCCGGTTGCAGACGGCCAGGTTGTACAACATGACCGATGACCCGGGCGTGAAGGCGATGCTGCAGTTCAACCTCGCGCGGGACACGGTGCACCAGAAGCAGTGGCTCGCCGCGATCGAGGAACTCAAGGCCGACGGCCTGGAAAGCGACATCGCGCCGACGGCGTTGTTCGACGAGGAGAACCAGGAGCACAACAACACCATCTGGCACCTGTCCGACGGTCCGGACGGTTCGAAGGGTGGCTGGAGCTTCGGCGAGGACGGGATCGAGTACCTGATGGATCCCGAGGCCCTCGGCGGACCTGGTACCGCTCCGAAGCCCGACCCGGCGCTCTACGGCACCTACGCGCCGATCCAGGACGCGATCGGGACGGTCAAGGGCAAGGCCAAGGACGCGAAGAAGAAGGCTACGAAGTCACGCAAGAGCTAGCGCCTAAGAGAGGAGCCCTTCCCCGGTACCGCGGGGGAAGGGCCCCTCTTATGCCGCGGGAGTCAGGTTCCGAACGCTCGACGGGTGCCGGCCGTGCCACGTGTCGTGAGTGGCGAGGACGGTTCTATTGAGGGATAAGGCAAAGGTGTTGTGTTCGTGGGTGGGGCTGGTGGTGGGGTGAAGGCCCGCTTCGCCGCGTCTGATGCGGCGTGGGGAGCCTTCAGCCTTGCCGAGGTCCGTGAAGGACTCCAGTCGGGTGCTCGCCTGAGTGGGCGCGGTCCGTGGGGGTGGGGGGGGGGGGGGGGGGGGGGGGGGTTTTTTTTTTTTTATAAAAAGAGAAGAAACAGGAGTTTAGGAGAGAGAGCCCCC
>NZ_JBIUAQ010000004.1:9774-146218 GCF_044547565.1 Amycolatopsis sp. NPDC052450
CGTCACGCGTCCGGGGGGGGGGGGGGGGGGGGGGGGGGGGGTGGGGGGGGGTGCGGTGTGGGGTCCTTTGGGCCTTTGCACCCACCAACCCCCCCCCCCCACGACATGAGAGTTCGACGCCTGGCCGTCGGGAGCATTGAAAGAGCCGCCTGCTCATCCTCGCGTCTCGTGAGTGGCGATTCGGGTCAGAGCGAACCGTGTTTAGGTACCTACGGCGGACAGCGGGTCGGATCGCAGGTCCGTGAAGGGGCTCGGCCAGGGCCGAGGCTTCGGGCGGGCGGCAACGCCGCCGTGGGCTCGAGCACTGGAGCGATAGCGCGTGAAGACCCCCTTCCCTCGGCTCAGCCGAGGAAACTCGACCTTCACACCTTCCCGAGTACATGAAGGACCCCTTCCTTGAGCCTAGGTACAGGAAGGGGTCCTTCATGTACCTCAAACCCACCGCGCCACGTTCGCCCAACCCCGCGATATGTGCGGGAGTCAGTCGCTGGTCTTCGTCTCGGCTTCGGCGACTGCGGCCGCTTCGTCGTCGTCCATCGCCTCGGTGTCGCGCGGCGGGAGGAACGGCTCGTCGTCGGCGGGGCGTCCGGAGGCGCGCTCCTTGCCACGGGTGAGTTCCGCGTCCAGTTCGGCGCCGAGGAGGACGGCGATGTTCGAGATCCACAGCCAGATCAGGAACACGATGACCCCGGCGAGCGAACCGTAGACCTTGTTGTACGAACCGAAATTGCTCACGTAGAAGGCGAAACCCGCGGTGGCGGCGGCCCAGAGCAGCACGGCCACGAGCCCGCCGGGCGTGAGCCAACGGAACTTCGGTTGCCGCACGTTGGGGCTCACCCAGTAGAGCAGCGCGAACGCCAGCCCCGCCAGCAGCGCGATCACCGGCCATTTCGCGATGTCCCAGACGAGGACACCTGTCGAACCGAGGCCGATCAGGTCACCGAGGTAGCGCGCGACCCCACCGGTCGCCACCACGCCGGCGGCGCACAAGGCGAGGACGATCAGCACGGCGACGGTGAGCCCGACGCGCAACGGCACGGTCTTCCAGATCGGGCGGCCTTCGGGCATCGAGTAGATGACGTTGGACGCACGCATGAACGCGCCGATGTAGCCGGACGCCGACCACAACGCGCCCACGAAGCCGATGATCGCCGCCGGTCCGGCCAGTCCGCCGGATTTTGACAGCTCCTCGATCGCGCCGACCAGGATGTCCCGGCCCTGGCCGGGTGCGATCCGGCCGACGTTGTCGATCAGGGTCTGGGTCGCGGACGGCCCGAGGAGGCCGAGGATCGCGGTCAGGACCAGCAACCCGGGGAAGAGCGAGAGGACGCCGTAGTAGGTGAGGGCGGCCGCCCAGTCCAGCATGTTGTCGTGGTTGAACTGGGCGAACGTCCGTTTGAGCACCGCGAACCACGATCGGCGGGACAACTCCGTGGGACCGTCCGGGCTTTCCGTTGTGGCAGCCAAGGGAACCTCCTGAAGGGGATTCCCTCGCTTACCCGGGAGCGCCGGGGCGAAACAGCGGTCAGGCCGGGCGAGGACGCGGCTGTGGTGGCGGCGGGACGGTCTTCGCGAGGACGATGTCCGCCAGCCGGATCGTCACGAGCCCGCGTTTGGTCTCCACCGCGCATTCCACGTCGTCACGGGAGCGCAGGTAGCCCAGGGCGTCGGTGAACCCGCCTTCGATCCGGTATCGCACGACGACCCTCGTGCCGACCGGGACGTCCGGGAGGGTCACCGGTCCAGGTGCGCGGTGAGCTCGTCGTCGCTCGGCTCGACCAGGTGGGTGCCGTCCGGCCAGACGATGGTGGGGATCCGGCGCTCACCGTTCTGCAGCGCCCGCACGGTCTCCTCGGCGACAGTGTCCGCTTCGACGTCGATGTAGTCGTACTCGACGCCCTTCGCGTCCAGCAGGGCACGGCTGCGTTTGACGTCGGGGCACCAGCCGGCGCCGTACACGGTGAGGTCGCTCATGGATCACAGCATGCCAGGTCGCGGTCCGGTGGCGTGTTCGGCGAGGGCCGAACGGTCGGCGAGCCCGGTCTTGGCGAGCAGGCTCGCGACGTGTTTCTCGACCGTGCGGGGCGAGATGTGCAGCCGGGCGCCGATGTCCTTGTTGCCCATCCGCTCGGCGAGCAGCACCAGCACTTCGTATTCGCGCACGGTGACGCCGGACGCGCGCAGCTCACCGGGGACCCGGTCGACACCGGACCGGCGCTGCCGCACGGGTGCGCCGAGTTTGCGGAGCAGGCTCCGGCAAGCGGCCGCGACCGCCTGGATGTCCCTGCCGTGGAAGTACTCCTCGGCCTCGTTGAGCCAGGCCGCCGGATCTCCCCAGCCGTCGGCGGCGGCCGGTTCGGCGATCAGCCGGAGCCCGAGGTGCCGGGCGAGGGGATAGGGCGCCGACGTCTCGAGTGCGGAGGCCACCGACCGCTCGGCTTCCACCGTGTCACCGTGCCTGCCGTGCTCGACGGCGTGCGCGAATTCGACGAACTGCCGGTTCCATCGCATCCCGCTCACGGCGGAGCCCGCTTCCGGGCAGGGAGCGCCGCCGAGGGTGTCGACGAGCGTCCGGAGCCCGTGCTGTCCGGCGAGGTGGAACCGGCTCGGCCGCCGGTCCTCCAGCTCGATGACCTGGTCGAGTTCGCGGCGCGCCCGCTCGAAGTCCTCCTCGAGCAGTGAACAGAAGACGCGTGCCAGCCCGATGCTCAGCACCATCTCCTGCGCGTTCTCACCGCCGTTTTGCCGGAAGTCGTCGAGTGCCCGCTCCATCGCCGGGCGGTCGGCGCGGTGCCCGGCCGACATCGCCCTGGTCATATGCGCGTACTGCAGCAACGCGGTCAACCGGAGCCTGCCGAGCACGGCGAGGTTCTCTTCCAGCAGCGCGTGCGCGGTGTCGAACTCGCAGCGCAGGATCGCGTGCATGGTGCGCACGGAATCGACCGCGCAGTGCAGCGTGATCGACCCGGTCCGCTGGGCGTCCGCACGGGCGAGCAGCAGGGTCTGCTCGTCACCGTTCATCAGCACACGATGGCCGCCGAGCCGGACCAGTGCCTGGGTGCGGAGGTGGTGCAGGTGGTTGTCCTCGGCGGTTCTCCGCGCGAGCTGCATGTACTGCTCGGATTCGGTGAGATCCCGCGACAGCGCGAGCATGCCGAGCACCTGCAGTGCCTGGCAGACGACGAACGGCTGCTCGGTCTCCTCGGCCACCTTCCACGCCTGACGCGCGAGCCGTTCCGCCGTGCCGGTCCGGCCGGGGACGTCCAGCCAGAGGTTCGCTTCGACGGCGTCGAGCGCGGCCTGCTGAGCGGGCGAGATCGCCGAACCGAGCGGAGCTCGGGCGCGTTCGATCTGGCCGAGGCATTCGTCGTGCCGTCCGGCGATGTAGGCGGCCCAGGCGAGCTGGGTGTGCAGTTTGGCGGCCCGTTCGAGCGTGCCGATCTCGCCGAAGCCCGCCGACAGCTCGACGGCGCGGTCGAATTGGCCGGTCTGCCCGAGCGCGTACAGCAGGGTCTCCAGCACCTCGGCCCGATCACCCGCGTCGGCTCCGGCCAGGAGGTCGACGGCTTTGGTGAGCATCGTGACCGCGGAATCCGCGGCGCCGGCGTCGAGGGCGCGGCGACCGGTCTGCGCGAACAGATGGCCCGCGGCCCGTTCGTCCATCGCGGTCAGCCGGAGCGACGCGACGAGCGCGCACAGATCGCCCGGCAGACCCGGGTACAGCTTCTCGACGGCGTCGGCGGCTTGACGGGCGAGTGCCGCCTTGCGGGCCGGCGACTGGCGTGCCAGCAGCGCTTCCGCGGTCAGCGGATGACGGAAGGCGTACCAGCCCGGCGTCGTCTCGTCGGTGGTCACCAGGTTCGCCGAGACCGCGGCGCTCAGGTGGTTGTGCAGGGTCCGGTCGTTCGTGCCGATCACCGTCTGCACCACCGTCAGCGGGAAGCGGCGGCCGATGATCGCGGCGACCGACAGCAGTTCGCCCGCCTGCTCGCCGAGTTGCTCCATCCGGACGCCGATACTGGTGACCAGGGCGGCGGGTACGCGGGCGCGGAGTTCGCCGATGACCCGCCAGCCGTCCCGGCCCTCGACCAGCAGACCCTCGTTCACCATGCCGTGGAGCAGTTCCTCGACGATGAACGGCAGGCCGGCGCTGTTGCGCCACAACAGTTCCGCCGCGGGCGACGGCAGCTTCCCCGGCTCGGTCTCCAGGCAGGCCGCCGCGAGTGCGCGGGTGTCGGCGAGACCGAGCCTGCCGAGTTCGACGACGGCGCAGCTCATCCGCTGGGCACCGGAGGTCGCGAGGCGGAGGGCGTCGGAGGGCTCGTTGCGGAGCGTGCCGACGAACAGGGTCTGCGCCGCGGGCAGGTTGTCGACGAGGTATTCGAGGATGAACAGCGTTTCGGCGTCGGCGTCCTGGAGGTCGTCGAGGACCAGGAGCGCGCCGCGGTCACGGCTGGTGACCGCCAGCAGCCGGAACACCGCTTCGGCGAGCACCAGCAGGGAGCCCGATTCGCGCGGCCGGTCGCCTTGGCCCCAGTCGGGAATGAGCTGGGCGAGCACCGGGACGAACGGGTCGAGCTCGGCCACCTCCGGCGGTCCGCCGCCGCGGAAATGCGACAACAGCGCCTGGGTCAGCGGCCGGAACGGGACGAGCGGACCGATCGAACCGGCCCTGCCCTGCAGAACCGGGATGTCTGCGGCGACCGCTCGTGACGCGGCTTCGGTGGCGAGGCGGGACTTGCCGATGCCGCCTTCGCCGACGAGGAAGATCGCGCCGCCGCGGCCCGCGATGGCGCGATCGAGAGCTTCGGAAAGCTCGGTCAGTTCGGCGTCGCGGCCGATCACCCGCGACGAACGGATCCCCACCATCGCGACTATAGCGAGCGGATTCCGCGGTCATGGGGAAAAGCGATCACGAAGGCGGGCGGCGCGAGCCCGCCTTCGTGAGCTTTTGACGGATCTCAGATCCAGCCGCCGGTGAAGACGCTGACGACGGACGGCGAACCGGGGTCCGTGGAAAGGGTGGCGAGCGGGTTGGCGCTCAGCCGCGGTTTGCTGCCCGCCAGCGCGTGGTTGCGCGAGCCGACCTCGAGGGCGCGCGGCAGGTTCACGGCGCCGAGGGCGTCTTCGGTGGCGGGCAGATCTCTTTCGTACATTCGGTTCTTCTCCTCATACTCGGTTTACCGGCGGAACAACGGTGGCCGCGGGATGCGGCCGGTCGGGGCGGAGCAGGAGCGCGGACGGGACCCGGTCGCCGAATCCCAGCCGCAGCAGGCCGTAGCCGATCCCCGCCAGGCCGCTCAGCAGTCCTGGCGCGGGGACCGCGCCGGGAGTCCCGCAGCGGGTACCGCGCTGATCGATGGCGGCGAGCAGATGACCGGTCCGGCGGCGCACCGCGGCGGCGGCGCCAGTGTGCCCGTTCTCCGCCAGCACGCACAACACGTCCAGCACTCCGGACTCGCCGTGGCAGAGGCTGAGATCCTTCAGCGGTGCCCCGTCGGCCAGCCGTTTGATCGTCCGGTCCAGGTCACGGGCGTATCCGGGATCCGGCAGGTGCGCGGCCTGGCCGAGTGCCTCACCCGCGAGACCCGCGCACCAGCCGCCGGTGCTTTCCGCCCGATCGTCCGCCTTTCCGGGTGGTTCTTCGCCGGAACGGTCGTGTGCCCGGAGGACCCAGTCGATCCCGGCCGCGCCGCGGGCGAAACCCGTCTCATGTGGACGTTCGCGCTCGAGCAGCTGTCCGGTGTAGCGGTCCGCCCGCTTCAGCGCCGCCTCCAGTCCTGTTTGGACATACACCGAGCGCATCGACGCGACCCCGCCCGCCAGGCCCGTCGTGAATCCGGACGGCGTTTCGGGGGTGGCCTCGGGCATCAGGTCGACGGCCCGCTCGATGAGGTCGCCCGCGGGAAGGCCGACCAGGGTGCTGAGCCGCGCGATCGTGTACGCGACACCGCCGAGCCCGAGAAGCCCGCCGCAGCCGGCGGTGGCGGCCAGTCCGGGATCGGCGCGAAGCGTGGCGAAGAGACCAGGGAGCGGGCTGATCGCATACGCGGCCAGATCGCGGTAGCGCGCGATCCCGGTCAGCTCGGCGAGCTGGGCGAGGAACAACGCGACACCGCAATAGCCTTCGCCGAGTCCCGCCCCCATCGGCAGCACGGTCCAATAGCGGTCGTCGACGAGTTCGATGCCGAGCCAGTTCGAGCGGTGCTCGTCGGAGAAGGCGTTGGCGACGATGTGGTCGGCGATCCCGCACGCGGTGAGCAGCAGGCGTTCCGGGTCGGGCGCCTGGTTCGGCACCGCCGTTTCCGCGGTCTCGCCGCCGCCGTGGTAGTCGCCGGTCGCCGTGCTGATCGCGAGGGTGGCCGAGATCAGCCATTCCTGGTCGCGCTGGTCGAGCGGGTCCATGTCGGCGACCTTGGCCAGCACGGTGTCCAGCGACGCCCGGTCGACCACGCCGTCGACGCTGTCACCGCGAGAATCCAGCAATGACGTCGAGCCGGGGTTCGAGGTGAACATCGGCACGTCGCCCGCCCACAGGTCGGCCCGCTCGTGGGGGACGAGCCGGAGCAGTTTCTCCTCGTCCGCCGAGTCCTCTTCGAGCAGGTCGAACGCGTGGTCGCGGTCGGCGGCGTCACGCAGGAGGTCGGGGTGGGTGGTCTCGTCGAGCAGGCGGAAGTAGAAGTTCGTCGGCCGGATGAGCACCCGGATGGGATCCCCGGCGCAGCGCCGGAGAAGTTCGGCGAGTTCGTCCCGTCCGGTGGAGATCGCGTCGTAGCCGAGCCGGAACCCGGCCAGCAGTGCCGCGCTGTGCTCGGCGGGGGAGACGTCACGGCCGTCGAGCCGCGGGAGGTTGTTCCCGCCCGCGAGTTCGCCGGGGACCCGGATCAGCCGCATGTGGTCGGTGCCCGGATCGGCCCAATCGATCCGGTCGGTCGGCAGCTTGCCGCCGCGGCCAGCCAGGCCGGAGATGTCGACGGCGCCGTGCTCGCCCGCGAAGAGCTGGGGGAGCAGCAGTGTGCGCTGGACCGACCGCGCCAGCATCGCCGCGGCGGGATCACTCTCCGGCGGATCGGGTGGCGACGGCTGGAACAGCGTCTCGATGTCGATCAGCACCGGTTGGTCGCCGCAGGCGATGATGTTCTCGTAGTGGACGTCGGTGGCGTCGAGTGCGTGCAGGAGCGCCAGGAGGATGCCCTGACGGCGGTAGAACCGGTCGACGTCGGCGATGTCGGCACACGGCCGATGCTCGACGAACCGGAGCCAGCCGTACCCGTCACGCTGGAGCGCGTCGGCGGTCCGCAGGTGGAGGCCGGGCACTCGCTTGTTGACCTGTTCGACGACGTCGGTGAACCGTTCGTGCAGGATCAGCGGCCGGGGTTTGTAGATCACCTTGGCGCCGCTGGAGAAGCGGAGCAGTTTGACCGAACGCCCGCGTGCGTGCGAGTCCCCGATCCCGCCCGCGACCTCGATGAGCGTGCCGAGTTCGCCGTCCACGACCGAACAGGGCAACACGGCGGCATCGGCCGAGAAGCGGGCCAGTGTTTCGGCGTGGGCTTCGGCGGCGTGGAGGCAGGCTTGGGTGAGGAGCCGGGCCAGTACCGGGTATTCGCTGAACAGCCGGACGAGGCCGGCCGGGGTGGACTGCCGGCGCACGAAGTCCGAGAAGCGTTCTTCGGGTGTCTCGCCCTGAAGGATCCCGGCCTTGCGGGCGCGGTGGAGTTCCAGCACGAGCGTGCGGACCGAGAGCTTGAGCAGATGCTGGTCGAGTTGGGCCGCGAAACCCCGGCGGAGTGCTTCGACGTCGGCGTCCGCGAGATCGTCCGGGACCGCTTCACGAGTGGCGGCGTCGACGAACGACCTGAAGACCCCGGCGAACGCGGCACGCCAGTCACCGGCTGGGGGACGCTCCGGCAGAAGCGCGGTGACGGCGTGTTCGGCGAAGTCCGCCCATGCGGGCTTGGTCGTCGCTGCGCGTTCGCGCGGGGTCTGGCCGTGCACCCACCACTTCAGCGGCAGGGACGTCGCCGGGAGCTGGGGCGTCACGGCAGTGATGCTTTCAGTTCGGCGCGGACCGCACATGGGGGCGACGTACCCACATTCAGCGCACGCACGAAGATGCCCGGAGAGTGACGGTCGGCTCTCCCGCGATCCGCCACCCGTCGCGCCGGAATATGGGGGCCCTGCACCCATGCGCGGGCCCGGTCCCGGCCGCACGATGGTCGGGTGGAACGGGTCTCGCGGTGGCCGAGGGTGTGCCGTGAGTGTCGGGCGCGGGCCGGTTGCTGGGGGTCCGGCCCCCGCCACCCCGAACCCGCACTCAGTTGCGGCGGAGGATCTTCTTGGCTTCCTTGGCCCTGCGGATGACCGAGTCGAGCACACGGCGCGGCCGGAACCGGTTCGTGGTTTCCTCGGATTTCGCCGCTTTCGGTTCCGGTACCTCGACTTCCACCTTCTCCGAAGGGTTCTCGGGAGCGGACGGATCCGAGGTGAGCTTCCCGGTGATCGTGCCTTCCTCCGTCGGTCGCGGCTCCGGCACCGCCGCGACCGGCTCGGTCTCCGGCTCCGGCGGGCTCGCCTGGGCCGGAACGGTGCCGGCATCGGTGAGCGGCTCCGCGACGGCCTGCGTTCCGGTGAGCCCCTGTCGGGATATCGGGGGCCGGGGCCGAGCGCGAACCCCGCTCGGCCGGGAAGCGCGCCAACGGCGCGGGCCGCGGATCATCTCCGGGGTGACCGCCGGGATCATGAGCGGAGTGTGGGCGGTGTCGGCGTTCGGCACCGCCGGTCCCTGGGCGGCGGGATACCGGGCGAAGACGTCCGCGGCCGGAGCCTCGGCCTCGGCGCCGGCTCGGTGCCGGATCCGGACGAGTCCGTAAACCCCCAGCAGGCCGAGTAGGCCGGTCAAACCCCACCACGCCGTCATCGCCGTCCTCGCTTCCCTGGTCGCCGGTGACCGATGGATGACCGGTGGCCGGTCGTCTAATCCGGAAGACAACCGTGTGGGTGACATTCGAGGACACCCGAGTGTGGACGCCCTCGGTGCGGGTACGCAGACGCCGACGATCGTTTGCCACCGAAGGGAAGGATGATCAAATGCGGCACAGGGGAGCGAAAGTCGTCTCCGCGTTCGTGGCCTCCGGCGCCATCGCCCTGGCCGGAGCGGTTCCGGCGTCCGCGATGCCCGAGCCTGCCATCGCGACACAGGCAGGGCAGCAGGCGGACAACGACCCGAACGACGGGAATGACAGGAACGACTCCGACGGGAACAACGGCCTGTGGGGCCTTCTGGGCCTGGTCGGACTTTTGGGCTTGGCGGGCCTGGCCCGTCGTGGGCCGAAGCCGGGCGCGATGAACGGCTACCCGGCCGCGGGTTCCGGCGCGCCGCCGGCGAACACCTATCTGCCCGCCGAACCGCGACGGAACCCGCCGGGCGCCTGAGCGCCATCGGAGATCCGCTCCTCGGTCCCCTCAGGTTTCCGGCGGCTTTCCGAGCAGCCGAGACCACGACCGCCCTGCGGCTCGCCCATTTTCGTTTCGGTGTGTCCGTAGCGGGATGGCGGCCTTCTGCTCCTCTCAACCTTTACCGGGTCGGGTGGGCGCCGCCGTTGACCCCGAAGGTCTGCCCGGTGATGTGCCGGGCGCCGGCGGAAGCAAGGAAGTGCACCGTCTCGGCGATGTCGCCGGGAGTACCGGCACGTCCGGTACTGGTCGCCTCGATCAACTGCTCGGCCCGCTCGGCGGGGAGCTTGTCCCGGAAGAACTCGGTCTCGCGGATGTAGCCGGGCGCGACCACGTTCGCGGTGATCCCGCGGGCGCCGAGCCGCCGCGCCAGGTCGACGTTCCACGACGCCAGCCCGGCCTTGGCCGCGCCGTACGATCCGGCGCCCTGGTCGGCGGCGATGGACCCGATGTGGACCACCGATCCGCCTTCGGCCAGCCTGCTCTCGACCGCGGTGGTGGTCAGCACCGCGCTGATCAGGTTGGCGTCCAGGTTCGCCCGCCAGCGCGCGAGGACCCCGGCGAGCCCGTCCTGGTCGGGGAGATCGAAGTCGGTGTTGCCGCCGGCGTTGTTGACCAGCACGTCGATCGGCCCGCCCAGTTCGGCCAGCGCTGAGGTCACCTGGTCTGGATCAGTGTTGTCGCAGACGAGTGGCCGGACCGACGCGCCCAGTTCGGCCGCGGCCGAAACGAGCACGTCCTTGCGCCGTCCGGTGATGTGCACGACGGCGTCCGACGCCGCGAACCTCGCCGCCACCGCCCTGCCGATGCCGGTACCCCCACCTGTGACCAGGATCGTCCGAGCCATTCAGCCTCCTTCGAGTTCGCCGTTCCCACTCACGTTTAGGTCTAAATGATAAGCTGTGATTCGTGCGGCCGACAACCGCGATGGAGGTCTGGGATGAGTGCAGCGTCCGAAAACGTCCCCACCCCGGACGCCGCGGACGAGATCGAGGCGGCATGGCGGCGCGAGCGGCCCGGTACGTCGACCGAGTCCATCGGCATCGTGACCCGGGTGTGGCAGCTGGCCAAGTTGTTCGGTGAGGACCGCCGCCGCGTCCTTTCCGACTCCGACGTCGATCCGGCCACCTTGGACCTGCTCAGCGTGCTCCGGCGCAGTTCCTCGCCGTACTCGCTGACGACCAGGGAACTGGCGAGGTCGACCCTGGTCACGGCGGGCGCGATCTCCCAGCGGGTGGCCCGCGCGGAACGGGAGGGGCTGGTCGAGCGGCACACCGAACCGCCAAGTCGCAGCGTGTACGTGACGCTGACCCCGGCCGGACACGCACTGGTGGAGCAGACCGTCGATCGGGTACTGGAGCGGGAACTCGAACTGGTTTCCGGACTGAACGACGAGCAGCGGGCCCAGCTCGCCTCACTGCTGCGGGTGCTCCTCGGCGAGGTCCAGAGCCGTTGCGGCGATCACGGCGTCTCCCACGTGGGCGATCTCGGTCAGGCGCGCTGAACGGGCTCCTTGGCCTGAGAAGCGTAGTGGGCGGTGACGATCGCGCCCGACATGGCCAGGATCAGGCCCGCGACCGTGAACGTGGCGAAGCCGTCGCGGACGCGGTCGTCGAGGAAGACCAGGCCGATGATCGAGGACAACGCCGTATTCGTGGTGAACATGATCGCGTTGACCGCCGTCGCCCCGCCCTTCTGCAGGGCGAGGGCGAACGCGACCGCCGCGGCCAGGCCGTTGAGGATCATCGCCCACACGGCCGGTTCCACCAGGATCGCCCAGCCGGACGACGGTAGGTCCAGGGTGCGTGCGGAGACACCGACCACGCTGAACCCGACCCCCGTCGCGAAGCCGAGCACCTGCGCGGCCCAGGGGCGATCGAAGCGCCGGAAGTACCAGGCGATCGACCCCACGACCAGCGCCATCGCGGGCAGAACCCAGCGCCACGCCGCCGGAAGCACCTTGGCCGGACCCGGCTGCGCCGACAAACCCAGCAAGATCAGCCCGACCGCTCCGACACCCAGCGCGGCCCACCCCGCCGCGGCGAGGCGGGTGCCCATGAACGCGGAAATCGCGGCCGTCACGCCGACGCTGAACGCCAGCACCGACTGGACCAGGAACAACGGCAGCCGTTGCAACGCGGCCGCCGCGCAGGCGAAGCCGACCAGGTCGACGCCGATGCCGGCGAAGTAAATCCATTGGCGCCGCAAGTGCACCAGGTCCAGTGCGCTGCCGCCGTACGCGCCCGCGCGGCGGACCCCGACCGACTCCAGCACCGAACCGCTACCCGAGGCCACCGCCGCCAGCAGCGCGAGGACGTATCCGATGATCACCCCCGCAGTCTGTCAGCCACGTCCTGGGACCCTTACCGGTCACCCGCCGTTCACCCCGCGGTGGCATCCGTATCGACACGACCAATACGGGTGATCCCGGAGCCGGTGCGGCCAGAAGCGTGCCGACAGCCGACGCCGCACCAGCGAGAACCTCGGCCCTCATCATTTCTCACAGGAGCGCGGCGATGGCGGGTCCGAAGGCCGCCCCCAGCAGATAGGTGAGGTTGAACAGGCCCATCCCCGCCGTGCGATGAGAACCGGCGGCGTCTCCGGCGCGCACCGCGTAGACACCCTGTCCCGAAGCCGCCGCGAGTGATGCCAATGCTTGCGCGATCAGCAGCGCGGCCGGGGAAACCCCCACTCCCGCAAGTGTCAGCCCGAGAGCGGCGAGTACCGGGAACAGCACTGTCACCGCCCGGAACGGGGTCTTCGCCGTCACCGCGATGACCACATAGGACACCAGCCCGCCGAACAGCAGCGGCCACAGGATGGCGAATCCGACCTCTCCGCTGGTCCAGCCGGATTCTCCGGTCAGCCGCGGCGGCAGCGCGTACATCAACCCGAAGTTGACCACCGCCAGCACGAACGCGAGCCCGGCCGCGATCAGGAAGACCGGCGTTCGCAGGAGCTCGGCGGGCACGAACCCGGCCGGTCGCGATCGCAGGTGCAGGGCGAGCAGAGCCGCGATGACGATGACGGTGATACCCGCGGGCAGCGGGTGATGCGGCACGAACACCAAGGCGGTGACCAACGTTGTCAGGAGCAGCGCGCCGACCGCGTCGAACCGGGACGGCACGACAGGCGTCCCGGGGGCCGACCGCAGTGTCGCGGGCACGGCGAGCAGGCTGAGCGCGGGCAGGGCCAGCGCGAGCCGCCAGCCGAGCGCGTCGCCGACGAGGTCACCGATCAACGGCGACGCCGAGCCGACCACCGCCAGCGACGAGGTGACCAGGCCCATCGCCCGTGCCGACCCGGCGAGGGTCATGGCCATCGTGGTGAAACCGGCGGTGCCGAGCCCCTGCAGGGCACTGCCGGCGATCAGTACCGGCAGCCACGGAACGGTCGTCACCGCGACGGCGCCTGCCAGTACCAGTGCGGCGCAGGCGAGCACCGCGGTCCGGACGCCGCGGTGGCTCTGCAGGCCGGCGAGCAGCGGGGTGCCGACGGCGATACCCCAGCCGAAGGCCGTCACGATCCACGTCACCGCGCCGATTCCGGTGCCGAGCGCCGCGGCCGCGTCCGGCAGGATCAGTGACGGCCCGGCGATGCCGAACGACAGCGGTCCGGCCAGCAAAGCCAGCCACGGCCCCGAAATCCGGGCGCGCACCGGCGCGCTCATGCCTCGGCCGAGGTGGGATAGTCGGTGTAGCCGCGGTGGTCGCCGCCGTAGAAGCTCGCGGGATCGGCGGCGGTGAACGGGCCGCCGGCGGCGATCCGTTCGGGCAGGTCCGGGTTGGCCAGCCACAGCTGACCGAGGCTGATCGCGTCGGCGACGTCGTCCCGCAGGGCCTCCACGCCGTCGGCCGCGGTCGCCGGGTCCTCGCCCGTCGGATGCGGGTTCAGGATGAGGGTGCCCGGCCACTCCGCGCGGATGACCTTGGTGATGTCCCGCGTGCCGAATTCCGAGATGTGCACGTAAGCCAGCCTCGCCGGGACGAGGGCGCGGATCAGCTCGGGATACAGCAGTTCGGTGTCGCTCTCTCGGATGCCGTTGAGGGTCGAGCCGGGTGACAGCCGGATGCCGACGCGCTCCGGGCCGATCGCGTCGCCGACCGCCCGTGCCACCTCCACCGCGAAGCGGAGACGGTTCGCGATCGGGCCGCCGTAGGCGTCGGTGCGCCGGTTCGTGTTGCCGGCGAGGAACTGGTGGATCAAGTAGCCGCTGGCGCCGTGCAGTTCGACACCGTCGAATCCGGCCTCCATCGCCAGCCGCGCGGAGGCGACGAAATCGTCGATGGCGCGCGCGATGTCCGCCAGCGTCATCTCCCGCGGTTCCGGATGGTCGAGCAGACCGTCCGGGGTGTACAGCTTCTCGCCGGACGCGATCGCCGACGGCGCGAGCGGCCGGCTGCCGTCCGGGTAGAGGGACGGGTGCCCGATCCGGCCGGAGTGCATCAACTGGACGAAGATCCGGCCGCCGCGCGAGTGCACGGCGTCGGTGACCGCTCGCCACGCGGCGGCCTGCTCCGGTGTATGCAGGCCCGGGGTGTCGATGTAGCCCTGGCCGATGACGCAGGGTTGCGTGCCTTCGGTGATGATCAGCCCGGCTCCGGCGCGCTGCGCGTAGTACTCGGCGGTCAGTCCGGTGACCAGGCCGCCACTCGCGCGGCTGCGCGTCATCGGCGCCATGACCAGGCGGTTCGGCAGGGGCAGGGTGCCCGCGGTGAGCGGGGTCAGCAACACGTTCATGTCCTGAAGCTTGGTCCGGGGGAGCGTCCGCCGAATCGGTAAGGTTTCGGTATCGGGTACTGGGATTCGCCTACGTACCTCACTCGCGGTTACGGAGGCCGGTGTGCTGTACGGCAGGGCCGGCGAGCAGGCGGCGATCGAAGAGCTGCTCGCGGCGGCTCGCGACGGCCGCAGCGGCTCGCTGGTGGTGCGTGGCGAGGCGGGTATCGGGAAATCCGCGCTACTGGGCTGGGCGGCCGAGGCCGCCGCCGGACTGCGGGTGCTGTCGGTGACCGGGATCGAGGCCGAAGCCGATCTGGCGTTCGGTGGGCTGGTCCAGTTGCTGTGGCCACTCCAGGACCGGCTTGCCACGCTGCCCGGTCCGCAGGCGGAGGCGTTGCGCGCGGTCTTGGATTCAGGCCGCACCAGCGGGCAGGACCGGTTCGTGACCGGGCTCGCGGTGCTCACCCTGCTCGCCGACGTCGCCGACGACGGCCCGGTGCTGTGCCTGATCGACGACGCGCAGTGGCTGGATCGCGCGACCGCCGAGGCGTTGCTGTTCGCCGCCCGGCGGCTGGCCGCGGACCGGGTCGCGATGCTGTTCGGTGCGAGGGACACCGGTTTCGCCACCCCGGATCTGCCAGAACTGCGCCCGGCGAGGCTCGACGCCGCGGACGCGGGGCGGTTGCTCGCCGAACGCGGGCTGGCACCACCGTCGCCGTCACAGATTTTCGCGGAATCGGCGGGTAATCCGCTGGCGCTGCTCGAATTCGCCGCCGCGCAACGGGAACACCACGTCGCCGCCGGGCCGCTGCCGGTGGGCGAGCGGGTGCTGGCGGGCTTCCGTGCGCAGATCAGCGCGCTGCCTTCGCGGACCCGGCTGATGATGCTCCTCGCGGCGGCCGAGGGACGCGGGCATCTTCCGACGCTGCTCGGTGCCGCCGAGGCACTGGGCGTCGGGCTCGCCGATCTGGAACACGCCGAGACCGCGCGACTCCTGGATGTCACCGGGACGACGATCGCCTTCCGGCATCCGCTGATCGGCACGGCGGCCTACCAGGGTGCCGCGCTCGCGCGCCGGGTCGCGGTCCATCAGGCGCTCGCCGAGTCCACTTCGGACGCCGACTGCCGGGTCCGGCATCTCGCCGCCGCCGCCACCGCTCCCGATGAGCGGGTCGCCGCCGAGATCGCCGGCTC
The DNA here is from genome assembly GCF_044547565.1 of Amycolatopsis sp. NPDC052450. Classification (NCBI taxonomy): domain Bacteria; kingdom Bacillati; phylum Actinomycetota; class Actinomycetes; order Pseudonocardiales; family Pseudonocardiaceae; genus Amycolatopsis; species Amycolatopsis sp. NPDC052450. The sequence goes on from NZ_JBIUAQ010000004.1 coordinate 25,147, forward strand.
CGCCGAACGAGCGCGGGCACGGACGGCGTTCTCCGCGGCCGCCGGGCTGTACCGGCAAGCCGCGCGACTCACCGTCGAAACCGGTGTACGAGCGGCGCGATTGAGCAAGGCGGCGTCACTGTCGCTCGCCGCCGGGCACGGGGAGCAGGCCGCCGAACTCGTCCGGCAGGCCGAGCCGCTGACCGAGGACACCAAGGCGGCCGCGGCCATGGCGCAGGTGCGTGCGGCCGTGGAATTCGAACGGGGAGACGGGCGTGCGGCCGCGCGTCTGCTCGTCGAGCACGCCCGGTCGGCCGAACCCGCCGACGCGGTGGCGATGGTGCGCACCGGTGCGCGGTACGCCTGGTTCTCCGGCGACCGGGAAACCGTGCATTCCGCGAACGCCGCGCTGAACGAGACCGATCCGCTGGTACGAGGTATGGCCTTCCTGGTGGACGACGACTTCACCGCCGGACTACCTCTATTGGCCGAGTTCGTCGCGCGGGCTCCGAGTTCCGATCCCGCCCGGACCTACAGCGCCATGATCCTCGGTGACGACGCCACGGCCAGGGAACTCGCGTCCGCCGAGGTGGCTCGCTGCCGTCGAGACGGGCTGATCGGCCTGCTTCCCCAGGTATTGCACGACCTCGCCGGCGCGCAGGTTTCGGCGGGACTGCACCAGGACGCCGCCGCGTCGGTGGCCGAAGCCGTACGGATTTCCCGCGACACCGGATCGCACCGCCGGCTACCGCAGCTGAACGCCGTGGTGGCGCGGATGGCGGCGATCGAGGGTGACGAACGGCGCTGCCAGGAGCTGGCGGAGACGACATCGGACGCCGGCGGGGCGGCGAGCGCAGCCGCACTCGCACTGCTCGATCTCGGCTTCGGCCGTTATGAGTCCACTTTGGACCGAGTGGAGATCGTGCAGCACGGACCACTCGCGTACACCACGGTGGTGATCGCGGCGGCCGCCGACCAGCTGGAAGCAGCGGTACGCCTGGGAGATCCGGGCAGAGCCGAACCAGCGTTCCGCCGATTCGAAGCGTGGGCGACGGCGGGCGGACAGCCATGGGCCCAGGCCGTGGCGGCGCGTTGCCACGCCATTCTGGGCGACGACGAAGCGCATTACCGGCGCGCAGTGGAACTGCATGCACTGGGGGAGCGGCCTTTCGAACGAGCACGCACGGAATTGCTCTACGGCGAATGGCTGCGCCGAGCCAGACGCCGCAGCGACGCCCGCGTCCCACTGCGCTCGGCGCTGAAGATCTTCTCGCGGCTGCACGCGAAACCATGGGCCGACCGCGCGTCGATCGAGCTGGAGGCGACGGGCGACTCCGGCCCGGCCGCCGAACCCACCGCCGAGAATCCGTTGGACCGTCTCACCCCACAAGAACTCCAGGTCGTCCGGCTGGCCGCGGAGGGCGGTACGAGCCGCGAGATCGCCGCACAGTTGTTCCTCAGTCCGCGTACCGTCGAGCACCATCTGTACCGGGCTTTCCCGAAACTCGGTGTGCGGACGCGACGGGAGCTGGCCCGATTGGACCTCGGCCAGGCGTACTGAGCCGCCGGCCGTCCGCGCCTGCAGCCGTCAGGAATGACCGTCGGCGCCCCGGGCGAATTCGGCGGCGTACGCGGCTTCGCCCAGGGCGTCGCGCGCCCGCGCCGCGATGCGGTCGACGTCGTCCCGTTCACCGGCGGGCAGGGGCATCCCGACCGAACGCCGGGCCGCCTCGGCCTGGCCGAGCAGCCTCGCCGCCTGCCCGGCGTGGCCTGCCAGTGCCTGTGCACCGGCCAGGCCCTCCAGTGCCAGCGCGATCGTGCGGGGATCCCCGGTTCCGCGGGCGACGGACAGGCCTTCCTGCTGGAGCTTCAGCGCGGAAACCGCCTCGCCCCTCAGCTCGGCGACGAAGCCCAGTTCGGCGAGGATCAACGCGGGCAGACCGGTTTCGTGCGCCATCTTCCGGTGCAGGTCGAGCACGTTCCGCAGGTGTGTCTCCGCGGCGTCGAGGTCACCTTCCCGGCGCGCCCCCATCCCGAGCCCGATCTCGGCGAACAACTCGCCGACCACGTTCGACAGCTCGACGGCGAGCCGCCTCCCGCGCTCGTGGAACTCCCGGGCTCGCGGAAAATCCTTGGAGAGCAAGGCGATCCGTCCCAGACCCGACAGCCGGAAGGACACCTCCGTCCACAGCCCGAGTTCCTCGGCCATGCGCAGCCCTTCACGGCACAGCCGTCCGGCGCGCTCGTAGTCGCCGGTCGACTCGGCCAGCGTCTGGAGCGGCTCCATGGCCTTCACCTGCCCCCACTGGTCGCCCAGCTCACGAAAGAGCTCCAGGCTCTGCTCACCGTGGCGCCGCAATGCGTCGAAGTCCCCCAAAAGCATGGCGTAGAACGCCAGGCTGCTCAGCGCGGCGGCGGTGCCCCACCGGTCGTCGAGCGACCGGAAAGTCGCCAGCGCCGATTCGGCCAGCTTCCGGCTCGGCGACACATCGCTGATGGCGAACAGGTTCAACCCCAGGAACCACTCGGCGTGGGCCTTGCCGAGCGGATCGTCGATCTTCTCGTACGGCCGCAGCGCTTCGCGGCATTTCGCGACCGGGTCGGCGCTTCCGCCGAGCAGCAGCCGGACGCCGCCCAGCCGGCCCGTGGCGCCGGCCACCAGTGCGGGCGGCGCGTCGGCACCGGCCGCCAGCGCCAGCGACAGCGACCGCTCGGCCTCGCCGTTCCGCCCGCGCAGATACCAGTACCAGGCCATCGCGTTGACCAGGCGCAGGGCGTGTCCGGCGTCGTCGGCCCGTACGGCGCCCTCCAGCGCGGTCCGCAGATTCGCGGCCTCGGCGTCCAGCAGGCGAAGCCACCGGCGCTGCCCGTGCCCCCGCAGCCGCGGCTCGGCTTGCTCGGCCAGCTCCGTGTAGTACGCGCGATGCCTGAGCTGGAGCGCGTCGAGCTCACCGGCTTCGGTCAGCCGTTCGAGGCAGTAGGCGGTGACCGACTCCAGCATCCGGTACCGGGCGCCGTCGTGGGTGTCGATCAGGACGACCAGCGAGCAGTCCACCAGCCGGGCGAGGACGTCGAGAACCTCCGCCCGGTCCACGCCGTCCCCCGCACAGACCTTCTCGGCCGCGGCGAGCGTGCAGCCGTCGGCGTGCACGGCCAAGCGCCGCAGCACCAGCCGCTCCGGTTCGCCCAGCAGCTCCCAGGTCCAGTCGATGACCGCCCGCAGCGTCCGCTGGCGTGCCGGGGCGCCCCGCGTGCTCACCAGGAGGCGGAAACGGTCGTCCAGCCGGGCGGCCAGCTCATGCACGCCCATCGTCCGGACCCGGGTCGCGGCCATCTCCAACGCCAGGGGAAGCCCGTCGAGGCGGCGGCAAACGGAGACGACGGCGTCAACGGTGGTTTCGTCGAGGACGAACCGTGGCGCGGCCGCCGACGCCCGCGCCACGAACAGCTCCACGGCGCTGAACCCGCGTACTTCCTCAAGGCTCAGGTCAGTCTCGGCCGCCGGTCGTACCAGCGGAGGGACTTCACTGAGCCGTTCACCGGCGACGCTGAGTGGAAGCTGGCTGGTGGCCAGGAAACGCAGGGCGGGCGCCATCTTCAGCAACTGCTCGGCGAGTTCCGCGACGGGAGCGGCGACGTGCTCGCAGTTGTCCAAGATCAGCAGGGTTGGCCGGTCACCCACGGCGTGTGCGACGCGCTCGGCCCACGGCGACGACTTCCCGGCATCGTCGCGGACCCCGAGTGCCGCGTCGACCACCGCGTTCACCTCGGTCCGCTCCGTCGACGGAGCGAGCGCGGAGAACTCCGCCAGATGGACGCCGCCGGGAAACGCCGTGCCGAGCCGCGCGCCGACCGCCAGCGCCAGCCGCGTCTTCCCGACGCCGCCGGGTCCGGTCAGCGTCACCAGCCGATGCGCGCCCAGCAGCGGCACCAGTTCCCCGATCGCCTCGTCACGGCCGACGAGTCCGGTCAGCGGGGTGGGCAGGGCGGACGGCGGACGGGCCACGGTGGTCGCGGGGACGGGCGGGGCGGCCAGCGCCGGATCCTGGGTGAGGATCGCCCGGTACAGCGCGGTGAGTTCGACGCCGGGGTCCACCCCCAGCTCCTCGACCAGCCGGGTGCGCAGATCGGTGTAGCTGCCGAGCGCAGCACTCTGTCGTCCGGCCAGGTACAGCGCCCGGACGTGGACCGCGCGCAGCCGCTCCCGCAGCGGATGCAGGGCGACGAGGTCTCCCAGCTCGTCGGCCACCAGCGCGTGTTCGCCCAGCTCGACACGAGTCTCGGCGGCTTCCTCGATCGCGGTGAGGCGCTGCTCCTCCCACCGGGCGGCCACGGCACGCGCGAACTCCTCGTCGGCGAAGCCGGCGAACGCGGGCCCGCGCCAGACGGCCAGCGCGTCCGCGAGCAGGACGGCCCGTGCGCGTGGTTCGGGGGCTTTGCGGGCCCGGGTCAGCAGCTCCTGGAAGTGGTCCGCGTCCGTGCCGGCCCGCAGTTCGTAGCCGAGCGGGCCCGACACCACCAGGGAGCGCGCGCCCGGCTCGGCGCTCTCCAGCGCTCGCCGCAGCTGCCACACCTTGGTCTGCAGCACGGCGGGCGGATCACCCGGCCGCTTGGCGCCCCACAGGAACTCGACGAGCCGGTCGGCGGAGACCGGGCGTCCGGTGTGCGCCAGAAGACAGGCCAGCAGCGCACGGACCTTCCGCCCGGGGACCGCCACCGTCGCCCCGTCGGCCGCCCACACCACGAGTGGTCCGAGCACTCCGAAACGCATACGGCCAGGTTATCCCCGGACCGAGAGCGAACCGAGAGCGGCTCGGGAGCGGCCCGGTGCACCGTTCGGGCATGTCATCGAACACCGCGGAAACCGGCATCCGGAAAGCCGGGACCCGGGAATGGCTGGGGCTCGCCGCGCTGGCCCTGCCCACCCTGCTGATCGCCCTCGACCAGAGCGTCCTGTACCTGGCGCTGCCGCATCTCGCCGAGGGATTGCGTCCCACCGGCACCCAGACGCTGTGGATCATGGACATCTACGGCTTCATGATCGCCGGCTTCCTCATCACCATGGGCAGGCTCGGGGATCGGGTCGGCCGCCGCAAGCTGCTGATGATCGGTGCCGCGGCCGTCGGCGTCACCTCGGTGCTGGCCGCCTTCTCCGGCAGCGCCGAGCAGCTCATCGCCACCCGCGCGCTGCTCGGCATCGCCGCCGCGACGCTGATGCCGTCCACCCTCGCGCTGATCGGCACGCTGTTCCACGACCCGGCCCAGCGCGGCCGCGCCATCGCGGTCTGGGCCGGCTGCTTCATGGGAGGCACCGCGCTCGGACCGGTGATCGGTGGCGCGCTGCTGGAGTTCTTCTGGTGGGGCTCGGTGTTCCTGATCGGCGTGCCGGTCATGGTGATCCTGCTGATCGTCGCCCCGCTCGTGCTGCCGGAGTACAAGGATCCCCACGCCGAACGGCTCGATCCGGTCAGCGTCGTGTTGTCGCTGGCGTCGATCCTGCTGACCATCTACGGGTTGAAGGAACTGGCACGCCACGGTTGGGCGGCCACACCGGTCGCCGCGCTCGTCGCGGGCATCGTCATCGGCGCCGTCTTCGTGTGGCGGCAACGCGAATTGGCGGATCCGCTGCTGGACCTGAGCCTGTTCAAGATCCCCGCCTTCGCCGCGGCGCTGGTGATCCTCGTCGTCACGATGATCGGCACCGGCGGGGCGTACCTCTTCGTCACCGGGTTCCTCCAGATGGTCGAAGGGCTCTCGCCGCTGGACGCGGGTCTGTGGCTGGTGCCCGCGGCGCTCGCGTCGATCCTCGCCGCGCAACTGGCTCCGATCGTCGCGAAGCGGTATCGGCTCGGGACCGTCCTCGGGGTGGGACTGCTCGTCGGCGTGCTCGGCTACCTGATGCTCGCCTTCGTCGAACCGGGCGGGATGCCGCTGCTGGTCGCCGGTTTCGTGATCGTCTTCGTCGGCGTCGGCACCCTCGGCGCGCTCGGCACCGACCTGGTCGTCGGGTCCGCCCCACCGGAACGGGGCGGCTCCGCCGCGGCCCTCTCCTCCATCGGCGGTGACCTGGGCACCGCGCTCGGCATCGCCCTGTTCGGCAGCCTCGGTACCGCCGTCTACCGCGTGGTCGTCGAGGTACCCGGTGGCGGGCCCGCCACGGAAAGCATGGAGAACGCCGTCACGACCGCCCAGTCCCTGCCCGGCGACGCCGCCGCCGGGTTGCTGTCCGCCGCCGGAGAGGCGTACACCAGCGGACTGAACGCGATCGGCGTCGCCTGCGCCGTCGTCTCCGCGATCAGCGCGGCCATCGCGTTGACCGTGCTACGCAAGAAGGCCTCATCATGAGGAGGGCCTGCGCCTGAGTGGGTCTTCACACGCCGTCCACCCCGCGGTGGCATCCGGTCGGCGGGCTCCGCCAATGGTAGGAATGCCTGGTGACCGAACCGAATTTGATCGAAGCAGCCGCCGAAGAGGCAGTCACCCTCACCAGTGAACTGATCCGCATCGACACGACCAACACGGGTGACCCCGACACGCTGGTCGGTGAACGCGCCGCGGCTGAGTACGTCGCCGAGAAGCTCACCGACGCGGGCTACGAGATCACCTATGTCGAGTCCGGCGGCAAGGACCGCCACAACGTGATCGTCCGGCTGGCGGGCGCCGACCCGTCGCGCGGCGCGCTCCTGATCCACGGTCATCTCGACGCCGTCCCGGCCGACGCCTCCGAGTGGTCGGTCCACCCGTTCTCGGGCGCGATCCAGGACGACTACGTCTGGGGCCGCGGCGCCGTCGACATGAAGGACATGTGCGCGATGGCGCTCGCGCTGGCCCGTCACTACAAGCTCAACGGCATCGTCCCGCCGCGCGACCTCGTTTTCGCGTTCCTCGCCGACGAAGAAGCGGGCGGCAAGTACGGCGCGCAGTGGCTGGTCGAGAACCGGCCCGAGCTGTTCGAGGGCGTCACCGAGGCGATCAGCGAGGTCGGCGGCTTCTCGATCACGCTGAAGGACAACGTCCGCGCGTATCTCATCGAGACGGCCGAAAAGGGCATTCGCTGGATGAAGCTGCGGGTGCGCGGCACCGCCGGCCACGGTTCGATGATCCACCGCGACAACGCCGTCACCAAACTGTCCGAAGCCGTCGCCAGGCTCGGCAACCACCGCTTCCCGCTGGTGATGACCGACTCCGTGCGCGAGTTCCTGGACGGCGTCACCGAGATCACCGGCTGGGACTTCCCCGAGGACGACATCGAGGGTTCCGTCGCGAAACTCGGCAACATCTCCCGGATGATCGGCGCGACCCTGCGCGACACGGCGAATCCGACGATGCTCACCGCCGGGTACAAGTCGAACGTCATCCCCTCGGTCGCGGAGGCCTCGGTCGACTGCCGGATCCTTCCCGGCCGTCTCGAGGCGTTCAACGCCGAGCTGGAGGAGATCCTCGGCCCGGACATCGAGAAGGAGTGGATGGAGCTGCCGCCGGTCGAGACGACCTTCGACGGCGCTCTCGTCGACGCGATGACCAACGCGGTCCTCGCCGAGGACCCGGGTGCCCGCACGCTCCCGTACATGCTCTCCGGTGGCACGGACGCGAAGTCGTTCCAGTCTCTCGGGATCCGGAACTTCGGGTTCGCGCCGCTGCAGCTGCCTGCGGACCTCGATTTCTCCGCGCTGTTCCACGGGGTCGACGAACGTGTCCCGGTCGAAGCGCTGAAGTTCGGCGTGCGCGTGCTCGACCGCTTCCTCCGCTCGGCCTGATGCCCGGTCTGCTGGCCGCCGACGGCACACCCCTGCACTTCGAGCGCTGGGGTGATCCGTCGGCGCCGGTGACCGTGGTGCTCCTCCACGGGTACGCCCTCGACAGGCGGAGCTGGCGCGGCATCGCGCCGGTGCTGGCCGAGGCGTCCGAATCCGCGGAGGAACCTGTCGCCGTGGTGGCCTACGACCAGCGCGGGCACGGCGAATCCGGTGAAGTCCGGGCCGCGTCGGCCACCATGGGGCAGCTCGCCGACGATCTGGCCGAGGTGCTGGAGAAGGTGATCCCCGACGGCCGGATCGTCCTGGTCGGCCATGACATGGGCGGCCTCGCGATCCTGTCGCTCGCCCAGCGGCACCCGGATGTCTTCGCCGCGCGGGTGGCGGGAATCGGGCTGCTGGCCATGTCCGCGGGCGGAGTCACCCCGGACGCGATCTGGCCGAACGCGCTCGGGAAACTCGGCAGGGACCTGGAGATGGTGTTCGGGTCGAAGCTGATCGGCCTGGTGCGGGAGCATACGAGCAAGGCCGTGACCGCCGGGCTGCGATGGTGGCTCTTCGGGGACGACCCGGTGCCCGCCGACGTCGAACTGACCGTGCGGATGATCCGCGGCAACTGGCCGCAGACGGTGTCCGCGTTCCGGCCCGCCTTGGACGCCTACACGCGGGAATCGGCGTTGTCACAGGTCGGCGCGGTGCCGGTGACCGCGATCGTGGGGGAGCGCGACAGGCTCGTGCCCACGGCGGACGTCGAGGAACTGGCGGGCGCCGTGGCGAACGGGACGTCCGTGGTGCTGCCCGGAGTCGGGCACGTGGTGCCGCTCGAGGCGGCTCCGCAGGTGGTGCCACGCCTGCTCGCCCTGGTGACCGCGGCACGCCGACAAGCTTGACGTTCTTGACAAATTCTCTTTTCGGTGAGACCTTCTTGCCATGTTCTCCGTTGCGGTGATCGAGGACGCGGAAGCGGCCGAAGTGTCGCTGGATCCGGTCCGGGCCCGGCTGCTCGCCGAACTCGCCGAACCGGCGTCGGCCACGATGCTGGCCGCGCGGATCGACCTGCCGAGACAGAAGGTGAACTACCACCTTCGCGCGCTGGAGAAGCACGGGCTGGTCGAGCTCGTCGAGGAACGGCGCAAGGGCAACGTCAATGAGCGCATGATGCGCGCGACGGCGTCTTCTTACGTCATTTCACCGACGGCGCTTTCGGCCGTGCAGCCCGATCCGGCCCAGTCGCCGGACCGGCTGTCCGCGCGCTGGCTGCTCGCCGTGGCAGGCAGGCTGGTACGCGACGTCGGCCTGCTGATCACCGGTTCGACCAAGGCGCGCAAACGGGTCGCGACCTTCGCGATCGACGGCGAGGTGCGGTTCTCGTCGGCCGCGGACAGGGCCGCGTTCGCCGAAGAGCTCACCGTCGCGATCACGAACCTGGTGAGCAAATACCACGACGAAGGCGCCGAACAGGGCCGCGACCACCGGATCGTCGTCGCCGTCCACCCGAGCGTCAAAACCGAGCCCGAGGAGCGCTGAATGGGCCACGAATTCGAGCTCACCGACCGCCTCGAGGTCGACGCGACACCGGAACAGGTCTGGGACGCCATCGCCACCGGGCCCGGGATCACGTCGTGGTTCATGGGCCGCAACGAGGTCGACGGCGGCGTCGGCGGCACCGTGAAGACCGCTTTCGGCGGCTACGAACCCACGTCGGCGATCACGACCTGGGACCCGCTGGAACGGCTCGTCTACGGCACGGAACCCGCGCCGGACGGGCGGTTCGTCGCCTACGAATTCCTCATCGAGGGCCGTTCCGGCGGCAGTACCGTGCTGCGGACCGTGACGAGCGGTTTCCTGCCGGGCGACGACTGGGAAGACGAGTTCGAGGCGATGACCGCCGGCGGCGAGCTGTTCTTCCGCACCCTGGTCGAGTACCTCAACGGCTTCGCGGGCAGGCGGGCGGTGCCGGTCACGGTGTTCGGTCCGATGATCGGGGACTGGGACAGCGCGTGGCTGAAGCTGGGCCGGGAACTGGGCCTTGCCGGGCGGCCGGAAACGGGGGACAAGGTCCGCCTGTCCACCGGTGCGGTGTCCACTGTGGACGGCGAGGTCTATTGCACGAACGGCCAGACGGTCGGGATCCGGACCGGGGACGCGCTGCTGAGGTTCGTCCGCGGCTTCGCCGGTCCGATGGTCGCGATGCATCACCTGTTCGGCGACGTCGATCCCGCGGAACAGGACGCGCTTTGGGCGGGCTGGCTCGGCCGGGTGTTCAGGTGATGAGGCCGGGCAGCGGTGTGGCGGTGCGCTTGCGGCGCAACCACACCCTCCTGGTCCCATCGGAGTAGAGCCGGACGGTCGAGAGTTCCCATCCGGCGAACTCGGCGTGGATCGACAGCTGCGTCGCCGCCGCCCGCCGGGAAACACCGGGAGGCAGTTGCAGCCGCCGGTACTCCCAATCCCCTTCGACCACCGCCTCGTCCACAACTGTCATGGCGTGATCACCTGGATCCCTTCTCCGATGGCCGAGCCGACGACCACGCGGCCGCTCTGCTCGTCGACGGTGACCGAATCTGGCTGCCGCACGGTGGGGAACCGGTGTTTCTCGATCGGCTCCCCGCCGCGGACGTCGAAGCCGACGACCTCGTTGCGTCCCGTGAGCGTGACCCACACGAGGCCACGCGGGCGGTCGTAGGCGAGGCCGTACGCCCCGCCGGGAACGGGATAGCGCTGGCGCAGCAGCAACGGCGTCGTGGAGAACGCCAGCAGCGCGCCCGCGCGCGCGTCGGTGACGAAAACGCGTCCGAGATCGTCGGTGACGGCGTTGGCCGCGCCGTCGCCGGCCCGAAGACCCTCGCCGATCTTGCCTTCGGTGAGGTCGACGGCGAACAAGGCGGTGCGCAGTTTGTCGAGCACGACCACGCCGTCACCGGTGTTCAGCACGTCGTCGGCGCTGTAGATCTGGCCCGTGATGGTCTTCGGGCCCGCGTTCTTCGTCAGCACCTCGACGACCTTGCGGTCGCGGACGGAGACCAGCGTCGCGTCGCCGTCGGCGAGACCGGCCGACGGCTGCCCCGCGACCGGGACCGTCTCCAGCGCGCCACCGGGCAGGGAGACCTTCGCCAGCAGGCTCTTGCCGGGAACGCTGGCGAGCACCTGGGAACCCGACACCGTGAGCCGCTCCGCCGGACCGGGCAAGGCCACGGTCGTCTTCGGGGCGTCCAGCGCGGCGAGATCGTAGATACGCAGGGAGGGCGGCTCCGAGACGGCGACGACCAGCGTCTTGCTCGCCTCGTCGGTCGCCAGCGCCTTCACACCCGGCCCGGCGAACACCGAACCGGCGGGTTCGGTCGTCACCGCGGGGGAGACCGCCGCGGTGGCCGCGACGGGGTTCTGCACGATCTGCAAGGTGTCGTTCGGTGTGTCGTCCGTACTACAGGACGAGAGCACCAGGGCACCGGCGAGCGGGATCGCGATCCGGGAAACGGCGGACAGCCGACCCACCTTGGTGCCTCCACCTGCTACTCGTCGGACGGACCTGTCCAGCATCCTCCAGGAACTCCACCACGTCACGTCTGCGTCACCCAACAGTCACCTAATCCAGTATTCGAGACGGCTCACAGGCCGCGTTCCGGGTACCCGACCTCGATCGCGCTGACGTCGTCGAGCGCCGAGCGGATGGCGGGCGGGAGCATGATGTCCTCGGCCGTGAGCGAGCCGGTCAGCTGACCGGTGTCACGGGCCCCGACCACGGGCGCGACCACTCCGGGCCGGTCTCGGACCCAGGCCAGCGCGACGGCCAGCGGCGAGGTCCCAAGGCCGTCGGCGGCCGTCGCGACCGCCTGCACGATCCGGGCCGCGCGTTCGGTCCGGTGATGTTCGACATAGCCCGCGAAAACACTCGAAGCGCCGCGTGAGTCGGCGGGGGTCCCGCTGCGGTACTTGCCGGTGAGCACGCCCCGGCCGAGCGGTGCCCACGGCAGGAGCCCGATGCCGTGGTGTTCCGCGGCCGGGACGACCTCGCGATCGACGCCGCGCTCCAGCAGCGAGTACTCGACCTGCGTCGAGACCAGCGGGGCGGTGGCGGAACTGCGGGCCGCGGCGGTCGCCAGCTGCCAGCCGGAGTAGTTGGAGACGCCGACGTAGCGGGCCTTGCCGGTGGTCACGGCGTACTCGAGGGCGCCGAGGGTCTCGTCGACCGGCACGGTGGTGTCCCAGGCGTGCAGCTGCCACAGGTCGATGTGGTCGGTGCCGAGCCGTCGCAGCGAACCTTCGAGCGCGCTCAGCAGGGCCCCGCGTGAGGCTCCGCCGCCGAACGGGCCATCGGTGCGGCGGGCGACGGCCTTGGTGGCGAGCACGATGTCGTCACGCGGGACGAGGTCGCCGAGCAGGGCGCCGAGGACGCGTTCGCTCTCGCCCTCGCCGTAGATGTCGGCGGTGTCGACCAGGGTGCCCCCGGCGTCGACGAACGCGACCAGCTGGCTGGCCGCCTCCTCCGAGTCGGTGTCGCCACCCCACGTCATGGTCCCGAGGGCCATCCGCGAGACCCGAAGTCCCGACCGGCCGAGCTGTCGCTTTTCCACGACGGGCGAGCCTAGCCGGAAGGCAAGTGGGTGACGCGGAGCAGGTGAGCGTGTCGTGATCGAGTACCACCGTGCGGGTCATCGGCTGTCAACACCCTGAACGGAGGAGGGACACTCCGATGGATACATTCACGCCGTGCGACTCGGACTGAACTTGGGCTATTGGGGCGCGGGAAACGACGCGGCCAACCTGGCATTGGCGAAGAAAGCGGACGAACTCGGCTACGCGGTCGTCTGGGCCGCGGAGGCGTACGGTTCGGACGCGCCGACGGTGCTGGCGTGGGTGGCGGCGCAGACCTCACGGATCGACGTGGGCAGCGCGGTGCTCCAGATCCCCGCGCGGACACCGGCGATGACCGCGATGACCGCGGCGACCCTGGACACGCTTTCGGGTGGCCGGTTCCGCCTCGGCCTCGGTGTTTCCGGCCCGCAGGTGTCCGAAGGCTGGCACGGGGTGAAGTTCGCGTCACCGCTCGGCCGCACCCGCGAATACGTCGAGATCGTCCGCAAGGCGCTGAGCCGCGACCGGGTCCGCTACGACGGCGACCACTTCCAGCTGCCCCTGCCCGACGGGCCCGGCAAGGCCCTGACCCTGACCGTGCACCCCGTGCGCGAAGAGATCCCCGTGTACCTGGCCGCCATCGGCCCGAAGAACCTCGAACTGACCGGCGAGATCGCGAACGGCTGGCTGCCGGTGTTCTATTCGCCCGAGCACGCCGGTGAGCAGCTGAAGCTGATCCAGGCGGGGGCCGACAAGGCCGGGCGCTCGCTCGACGGCTTCGACGTCGTCCCCACCGTCCCGCTCGTGGTCGGGGACGACTGGGAGGCCTGCGCCGACGCTGTCCGCGGGTACGCGGCGCTGTACATCGGCGGGATGGGCAGCCGGGAGAAGAACTTCTACAACCAGCTCGCCTGCCGGATGGGCTTCGAACGCGAAGCTGCCGACGTCCAGCAGAAGTACCTGGGCAAGGACTACGCGGGCGCCATGGCGGCCGTCCCGCTCGAGTTCATCGACGCGACGTCGCTGCTGGGCCCCAAGGAGCGGATCGCCGACCGGATGCGAGCCTTCGCCGAGTCAGGTGTCACCACGCTGACCGTCGCGCCGTCCATGCCGGATCCGGAGGGCTCCGCACGCGCCCTCGAGCTCGCGGCCGAAGCGATCGAACTGGCCGGTGTCGCCTGATGAGCTGGTTCGAAGCACTGGTCCTCGGTCTCGTCCAGGGCCTCACGGAATTCCTGCCGATCTCCTCCAGCGCGCACCTGCGGATCACCGCGGCGCTCGCCGGCTGGGACGACCCTGGCGCCGCGTTCACCGCGGTGACCCAGATCGGCACCGAACTCGCGGTCATCCTGTACTTCTCGACCAAAATCGGGAAAATCCTCCGCGCCTGGTTCTTCTCGATCTACAAGAAGGACTGGCGCCGCGACCCCGACGCCCGGCTGGGCTGGCTGATCATCGTCGGCTCGATGCCGATCATCGTACTGGGCCTGCTCCTGCAGGACGCCATCGACGAAACCTTCCGTGACCTGCGGATCACCGCGACCACGCTGATCGTGTTCGGGCTCATCCTGCTGGTGGCCGACCGCATCGGGAAGCAGCAGCGCACGCTCGACCACCTGACCGTGCCGCACGGCCTCGGCTTCGGGTTCGCGCAGGCGCTGGCGCTGATCCCGGGCGTCTCCCGCTCCGGCGGCACCACCAGCGCCGGGCTGCTGCTCGGCTACACGCGCGCGGAGGCGGCGGAGTACTCCTTCCTGCTGGCGCTGCCGGCGGTGTTCGGCTCGGGCCTGTACAAGCTGACCGACATCGGCAAGGACGGCGCCCCGGCTCAGTGGGGCCCGACGATCCTGGCGACGCTGGTCGCGTTCGGCGTCGGCTACGCGGTCATCGCCTGGCTGATGTCGTACATCAAGACCAAGAGCTTCGTGCCGTTCGTGATCTACCGGCTCGTGCTCGGTGCCCTGCTGTTCGTGCTGATCTTCACCGGCGTCCTCGATCCCGCCGCCGGCCCGCACCTGTAACCCGCCCCCACGCAATTCGTCACCTGCTTGCGGTAGTTGCCCGGGCCAAGTCCGTGAAGGCCTCCTTGAGGGACTCTGGGTCCCTCAAGGAGGCCTTCACGGACTCGATGATCGCCACGTTCGCCCCACAGGCACCAGCAGTGGCGGGCAAGGACACTGGTGCCGAGCCGGTCAAGCGGGCAAAGCACGGCACGTAGGGTGGGCCACGTGAGTACTGTGATCCTTCTGCGCCACGGCAAGTCCACGGCGAACGGTTCGGGTGTCCTTGCCGGGCGCACGCCCAAGGTCGGCCTGGACGACACCGGCCGGGCGCAGGCGGCCGCGCTCGTCGACCGGCTGGCGCCGGTTCCGCTCGCGGAGCTGGTGGTCTCGCCGATGCTCCGCTGCCGTCAGACGGTCGCGAAGCTGGCCGAGGCGCGCGGGATGGACAAGGTCAAAGAGCCCGGCTTGTCCGAAGTGGACTACGGCGAATGGACCGGTCGCGCGCTCACGGATCTGTTCAAGGAGCCGCTGTGGCGGGTCGTGCAGGCGCATCCGTCGGCCGCGGTCTTTCCCGGCGGCGAAGGGCTCGCCGAGATGCAGGCCCGGGCGGTCGCGGCCGTCCGCGCGCACGACGCCAGGATCACCGCGAAACACGGGGAAGACGTGGTGTGGCTCTTATGCAGTCATGGCGATGTGATCAAGGCGATCCTCGCCGACGCGCTCGGCCAGCATCTCGATTCGTTCCAGCGGATCGTGGTCGATCCGGCGTCGGTTTCGGTCGTCCGGTACACCGAGACTCGTCCGTTCGTGTTGCGCGTCAACGACAACGGCGGTGACCTGGCCGGTATCGCACCACCGGAACCGAAGACCAAAGGCAAGCGGGGCAAGGGAAAGCGGAGCTCCGACGCGGTGGTGGGCGGTACCACCGGAGCGTGACCACCGCCGTCGGTGGCGTCACGCCACGGATGGCATCCACCGGCCCCTCGCTGCCCGTAAGGTGGCCAGACCAGCAGATTCGACGACCCGGGAGCAACACCGATGATTTCGCAGGACAACCCGTTCGCCGCGCCGAGTGAGCTGCCCTACGCCCTTCCTCCGTTCGACCGGATCGCCGACGAGCACTTCCTTCCCGCCTTCGAAGCGGGCCTGGCAGAGCACGCCGCCGAAATCGACGAGATCGCGAACTCGGCCGAGCCGCCGACCTTCGAGAACACCATCGTCGCGCTCGAGAAGTCCGGCAGGCTGTTGTCCCGCGTGTCCAGCGTCTTCTTCAACCTCGCCGGATCGAACGCGAACGACGAGATCCAGCGTGTGCAGGCCGAGATGGCGCCGCGGCTGGCCGCGCACGCCGACGCCATCAACCTGAACCCGGCGCTGTTCGCCCGGATCAACACCCTGTTCGAGCGCAGGCAGGAACTCGGTCTCGACCCCGAGTCGCTTCGCTTGCTGGAGCGTCACCACACCGACGTGCGCCGCGCCGGCGCCGGGCTTCCCGAAGCCGAGCAGAAGCGCTTGCGTGAGCTGAACGAGCAGCTTTCGACCTTGTCGACCAAGTTCCAGCAGAACCTGCTCAAGGACACCAACGAACTCGCCGTGGTCGTCGACGACGTCGCGGAACTCGCGGGACTGGGCGAGGCCGAGATCGCCACGGCCGCCGAGACCGCCGGCGAGGAGGGCAAGTACGTCCTCAAGCTGACCCTGCCGACGGCGCAGGCGGCGTTGGCCTCGCTGGAGGACCGCGCCTTGCGCGAGCGGATCTTCACCGCGTCGGTGTCCCGCGGCAACCGGGGCAACGAGTCGGACAACAACGAAATCGTGGCTCAGCTGGTCCGGTTGCGCGCGGAGCGGGCCGCGGTGCTGGGCTTCCCCGACCATGCTTCGTACGTCATCGAAGACGAGACCGCGAAGACCGCCGAGGCCGCGGTGGGCCTGCTCGAACGCCTCGCCCCGGTCGCGGTCGCCAACGCCAAGGCCGAAGCCGAAGAACTGCAGCGCTACCTCGAAGCCGACATCCCCGGCGCGGTCCTGCGGCCGTGGGACTGGGCGTTCTACGCCGAACGCGTCCGCAAGGACCGGTTCGACGTCGACACCGCCGCGCTGCGCCCGTACTTCGAACTGAACCGGGTGCTGACCGACGGGGTCTTCTTCGCCGCGTCCAAGCTGTACGGCCTGAGCTTCACCGAGCGGGAGGACCTGCCGAAGTACCACCCAGAGGTCCGGATCTTCGAGGTCTTCGACGCGGACGGCACGGAACTCGGCCTGTTCCTGCTCGACTACTACGCCCGCGACTCGAAGCGCGGTGGCGCCTGGATGAACAACTTCGTCGACCAGACGAAACTCCTGGGCACCAAGACGGTCGTGGTGAACGTGCTCAACGTCGCCAAGCCGCCGTCCGGCGAGCCGACCCTGCTGACCTTCGACGAGGTCGACACCGCGTTCCACGAGTTCGGGCACGCACTGCACTCGCTGCTTTCCGGCGTCGAGTACCCGACGTTCTCCGGCACCAACGTGCCGCGTGACTTCGTCGAGTACCCCTCGCAGGTCAACGAGATGTGGATGCTGTGGCCCGAGGTGCTGGCCAACTACGCCAAGCACCACGTGACCGGTGAGCCGCTTCCGCAGGAGCAGATCGACAAGCTCCTGGCGTCGCAGCAGTACGGTGAAGGCTTTTCGACCACCGAGTACCTCGCGGCGGCCCTGCTCGACCAGGCGTGGCACGTGCTCGGCACCGAGGACCACGTCGAGGACGTCCAGCGGTTCGAATCCGAGGCGCTGACGAAGGCGGGTGTCGCGCTGGAGGCGGTGCCGCCGCGCTACCGCACCACCTACTTCGCGCACATCTTCAGCGGCGGCTACAGCGCCGGGTACTACTCCTACATCTGGAGTGAGGTCCTCGACGCCGACACCGTCCAGTGGTTCCGCGAGAACGGCGGGCTCACCAGGGAAAACGGTGACCACTTCCGCCGTGAACTGCTCGGGCGGGGCGGCAGCGTCGACCCGATGGCCGCCTTCCGCGCGTTCCGCGGCCGCGACCCGGAGATCGAGCCGCTGCTGAAGCGCCGCGGCCTCGCCGGGGCCTGATCCCTGACGGTTTCCCTGCCCGGACACCCCCAGTGTCCAGGCAGGGAAACCGCGTTCAGGCGGCGAGTTCGGCGACGGCCGCGGCCACGTCGTCCACCTCTCGTTCCGTGTTGTAGTAGTGCGGGCTCAGCCGCAGGCACCAGTCGACGTCCTTGTCGCCGAAGTCGAACTGCGCGAACTCGCGATAGCTGAGTGCCGAGTTGATCCGCCGGGCGTCCATCGCCGCCTTGAATGGCACGGCTTCCCAGCCCTTGATCGAGAACGTCACCAGTGCGCCCAGTCGCGGGCCGCGGTCGAGCACCTCGACGCCCGCGATGGCGCCGAGTCCGTCCCGCAGCCTCGCCGCGAGCGCGGGGGTGCGCCGTGAGATCGCCTCCAGGCCGACCGCGCGGGCGTACCTCGCGGCCGCGGCGCAGCCGAGCACCGTGGCGTACGGGAACTCCCATTCCTCGAACCGGGAGGCCGAAGCCGCGGGTTCGTAGTCGCCGGGCGCGCTCCAGCGGGCGCCGTGCATGTCGATGAACAGCGGCTCGTGTCCTGCTTCGAGGAACCTGTCGGAGACGAACAAGAACCCCGAACCACGAGGACCGCGCAGGAACTTGCGGCACGTCGAGGTGAGCAGGTCGGCGCCGATCTCCGCCACGTCGACGGGGTACTGACCGACCGACTGACAGGCGTCGACGAGATACAGCAGCCCGAGTTCCCGGCAGTGCCGCCCGATCTCGGCGACCGGCTGGACCAGCCCCGAATTGGTCGGAATGTGCGTGGCGGCGACCAGTTTCGGCTTCTTCGCGCGCATCAGGGCCGCCATGGCCTCGACGTCGACACCGCCTTCCGGCGTGTCCGGCGCGTGCACGACCTCGACGCCGAACCGCTTCCGCAGGGACAGGAACGCGATCTGGTTGGAGATGAAGTCGTTGCGGGTGGTGAGCACGACGTCGCCGGGTTCGAACCGGATCGAGGACAGCGCCGTGGAATAGGCGTGGGTGGCGCTCGCCGCGAAGGCGATGTTGCGCGGTCGCGCGTTGATGAGTGCGGCGATTTCGCGGTAGAAGCCGTCGACTTCGGCCGCACGGGCGGCCGCGGCCTCGTAACCGCCGATCTCCGCTTCGAGATTCAGGTGATCGAGCATCGCCGCGAGCACCGGCTTGGCCAGCAGTCCGCAGCCCGCGTTGTTGAAATGGACGACCTTGTCGCTGCCTGGTGTGTCGGCGCGCAATGCCGGAATGTCCAGTAGTGATTCCGTGCGACGTTCAGTAGCACTATCATGTTGCTTCATGTCGGATAGTAGCACTTCTGCGCTCGTCCTCCAGCTGCGTTCGCTGATCCGCGCGGCGGCAGCGGGGGACCGGTTGCCCAGTAGCCGCGAGCTCATCGAGCGCTACCGGGTCGGCCCGGTGACCGTCTCGCGCGCGATCGCCTTGCTCGCCGCCGAGGGCGCTGTCGTGACGCGTCCCGGGAGCGGAACGTACGTGGCGACGAAGCCTTCGACGGCGGTCGAACCGCTCGATACGGCGTGGCAGACCGTCGCGCTGACCGATCGCAGTGTCGACACCAGATCCCTCACCGGCACCCTCGGCCCGCCGCCGGACGGCGCGATCCTCCTCGACGGCGGTTATCCGCACCGGTCGCTGCAGGCGACCCGGTTCCTGAGTGCGGCACTCGCCAGGGCGGGCCGCCGTCCGGACGCCTGGGATCGCGCACCCGCCGCCGGCCTGACCGCGCTGAGATCGGTGTTCGCGGGACCGGCCGGCGCGTCCCCTGACGACGTCCTGATCACCGCCGGCGGGCAGAGCGGGCTCTCCATGGCGTTCCGGGCGATCGCGGCGCCGGGAAGCCCGATACTCGTCGAATCACCGACGTACCCAGGAGCGCTTGCCGCCGCGCGGGCGGCGGGACTCCGTCCGGTGCCGGTGCCGATCGACGACGACGGGGTCCGCCCGGATCTGCTGGCCGAGGCCTTCGCGATGACCGGAGCCCGGCTTTTCTACTGTCAGCCCACCTTTCACAACCCGACCGGTACCGTGCTCGCCCCCGAACGCCGGACCCCGGTGCTGGAGGTGGCGCGTGCGGCGGGCGCGTTCGTACTGGAGGACGACTTCGCCCGGCATCTCTCGCACGGGACCACGGCGCCGCGTCCGCTGATCACCGACGATCGCCACGGCACGGTCGTCCACCTGACGTCGGTGACGAAAGCCGCCGCGCCGAGCCTCCGGATCGGCGCGCTGATCGCGCGGGGGCCGGTGCTCGACCGGATGAAGGCGATCCGGCGGGTCGACGACTTCTTCGTCTCCCGCCCGCTGCAGGAGGCGGCCCTCGAACTGCTCAGCGCGCCTTCCTGGGAACGTCACGTGCGGAAACTGGGTGCGGAATTGCGGGAGCGATGCGGAAAAGCCGCCGCGGCGCTGGCAGGGGAGTGTCCTGAGTGGACTGTCACGCGGCTTCCCGAGGGAGGGCTGCACCTGTGGGTGCGGCTACCGGCGGGGAGCGACGCGAACGCGCTCGCCCGCACCGCGAGGGAGCGAGGAGTCGTGGTCGGGGCAGGGGAGCGGTTCTTCGCGACCGAGCCGTCCGGACCGTTCCTCCGGCTGGGCTTCGCCGCCGCTGCCGACATCGCCGAACTCGCCGAAGGCATCCGGCGGCTCAACCAAAGTGTATAACGACCTATACGGCACGGCTCAAGCCAAAACTGCTTCCAACAACAGGAAAACACCACCGCCGAGGACGACACCGGCGACCATGCCGACCGTGACCTCGGCTTTGGTGTGATCGCCGAGTTCGACGCGGGACCAGCAGACCCAGCCGACACCGAGGAAGACGAGTGCGAGCCAGGGACCGTAGACGCGGATCAGCATCACGGCCGCGCCGGCCGCCACCATCGCGTGCATCGAGATCTTGAACTTCCAGCCGAAGGTTATCGCGAGCGCGGCGACCAGGCAGACGAGTTCGGCGGCCGCGAGCGCGATCATCTCGTGCGGGGCGCCGCCCGCGATCAGGACGACGAATCCGGCGGCCAGTGAGCCGATGCAGACCGCGAACGGGACGAGCCGTCCGGCCCGATCGGTGACATGGTGGCTGTCCCACTTGCCCTTCCTGGCGCCGCGCACGATCACGGCCATCGGGATCAGCGAGCCGGTGACACCGACGATCAGGCCCCACAGCACCGTCTCGCCGAGGTGCTGACCGGTGACCTTCCAGGCGACGATCAGCGGGAGACCGAGCACCCAGACCCAGGGGGCGAGCACCTCGGTCGCGACCCGCGCGAGGTGACGGCGGGTCCCTGGCGCTTCCGTGGACTGGGACGACATGGCGCGTGGTCTCCTCGGGGATCGTGGCCGGAGCGGCTCCTGCCGGACTCGCGTCCGGCAGGAGCGACGATCATCGTCGCAGACCCCGGCGGCCCGCCCGCGCGAGGATGTCCGCGCCCGCCGGGACGGCCTGAACCGCCTCGTCGAAACTCTCCTTGGGCAGCAACGTGTTCCCGGCCACGGTCACCGTCTCGGGCGGGGTGTCGTAGCCGTCGGGCAGGACGTCCCAGAAGTTGCCGACGAAGGCGACGTTCTCCATCGGCGGACCCACCTGGAGGACGATCGGGGTGTCGGCTCGGTGGACGATGTTGCCGAGGACGGTGATCCACGCGGCGCCGTAATCGGCGTAGAGGCCGAAGTTGTACGAGGTGAGGACGTCGCGGATCACGTTGCCGCGGACCATCGCCCCACCGGCGAACGACGAGCCCTGCGGTGCCGAGAGGTAGATGCCGCCGCCGTCCATCAGCTTTCCCATGCTGCGTTCGACGAGGTTCGAGATCACCTGGGTGCCGCTTGCCCGCTCGCCGCCGGTGATCACGATGCCGTTGTGCGGGACGTCGTGGATCTCGTTGTGGGCCACGGTGGTTTCTTCGGACTCGACGACGAGGACGGCGGGGGAGCCGCGATACTCGGTGGCGATGTGGTGGACGAGGTTGTCCTCGACGGAGACCCGGGTGCTCGTGTGGACGGCGATCCCGCTCCCCGAGATCTCGTCGAAGACGTTCGCCCGGATCTCGACGTCGGTGCCGTCCTCGATCAGGACCGCCCCCGCGCCGAGCCGGGTGAAGTGATTGCCCTCCAGTGTGACCCGGCGGGCCGAGGTGAGGCTGACGTTGGCGGGCAGCTGCACCGGCTCCGCGGGCACGTGGACGTAGCCCACGTCCGCGCCGAGGTCGATCTTCTGGAATTCGCCTCGCTCGTAGCGGGCGTTGCCGTGATAGTGCAGGTAGCCGCCGGTTTCGGTGGGGCCGGACCAGGCCGCGTCGGTGAAGGTGAAGCCGCGCAGCACGAGGTCGTGCACGCCCTGTCCGCTGACGAGCGTCTCCAGCGCCGGGGCGACGACTCGGGTCTTGCCGATCTCCTCGCCGGGACGCGGACGGTAATGGAGGACGTGGCCAGCCGGGTCGGTGCCGCTGACGGCGAAGGTTCCCGGCTCGGTCAGGAAGGCCACGTTGTTCTCGAGTACGGAAGGCGCGGCGAGGCCGTCCCAGGTGCCGTCTCCGCCGGCGCCGTACCACTTGGAGTCGTAGAGGGACTTGGCGTTGTCGAAGGCGGGTTGGGCCATGGTGATCGTGGAGGAGGAGGCGTCTCCGGAGACCGACGCGACCGCGAGCCTGGCCTCGGACCACGGGTAGACGCCGGGGTACACGAACTCCAGTCCGGACGGGTCCGGCCACGACTGTGGCTCCACGCTGTCCGTGACGTAACCGGTCGCTGTTTTCGTCACGCTTCCCGGAAGACCGTCCTTGCGGGCCGCTCGTGCGGCAGGGCGGCCGTCGACGGTGAGACGTCGCGGTGCCAGGTCGTCGATCGGTGCTGTCCAGACGCCGTCGTCGCCTGCCGTCCAGCCGGTGATCACGCGGCCACCGCTCACTTCGACCTCGTCCTGATCAGCGGTTCCGTAGCCATGGGCCTGGTAGATCACGCGGAACCCGTTCATGCCGGAATCACCGAGTGTGTCGTCGAAGGCAAGGGGTTCTTCGAGGTGATGGACGCCTGCCGCGAAGGTGACGATGACGTCGCCGGTCATCTCGGCGGTGACGGCACGGACTGCCTCTTGTGCTGCTTTCGGAGTGGCGAAAGGCTGATCGGCGGTGCCGGACCAGTCGTCTCTGCCGTCGGGGGACACGAAGAACCTGATTTCAGGCATGCTGAAGCGCTCCTGCGAGAGGTTTATGGGATATACTGAGGTTTATCAGCTAAACACGTTCGAGTGATGAGAGTCAAGGAGTGGCCCGGTGGCGGAAGACGACACGCAGCCGGATCCAGAGCGCGCGATCGAGCTGCTCTGGGGCGCCGCCGAGCCGGAGCGGCCCGGTTTGAGTCTCGGCCGGATCGTCGCCGCGGCCGTCGAAGTCGCGGACGCCGAGGGGCTCGCCGCACTGTCGATGCGCAAGGTCGCGGAACGGTTCGGCACCACCACCATGTCGCTCTACCGGTACGTACCCGGCAAGGCGGAACTGGTGGAACTCATGCGTGACGCGGTGTACGGCGAGTTCCCTTTGGAGCCCTCGGACGGGCTCGGCTGGCGTGCGGGCCTGGAACGCTGGGCGCGGCGGGCATGGGAGACGCATCGGCGGCACCCATGGCTGGTCCACAGCGCCGGAACCCGCCGCCTGCCAGGGCCGAACATCATGGCCGGATACGACCACGCGCTGGATGTGGCGTCTCGGAGCGGTCTGGCGCCGGCGCAGGTGATCGCGGTGGTGAACCTGGTGGGCGGATTCGTCGAGTCCGTCGCGCGTCAGGCGGGGGAGACCGCCGAACTCCAGCGGCGCACCGGTGTGTCCCATGAGCGTTGGTGGAGCGAACGCGAGTCCCTCTTCGAGCGCCTGGACGGCTACCCGGCCCTGGAGAGGCTGTGGAAGGCCGGGGGAATGGACGTGCCGCTCGACCCCTTCGACTTCGGATTGCAGCGCACGCTCGACGGCGTCCAGGCGCTCGTCGACAGCCAGGGGAGTGAGGTAATGCGTGACGAAAACGGAGGAGGGGAGTGTGTCATCTGCGGTAAACCGCTGGATGGGGGAGCCCGGGGCAGGCCCCGGGACTACTGCTCGCGAGCCTGTCAGCAGCGCGCCTACCGCAGGCGGCAGGCTCAGCAGGACTGACCTGGTCGTTGTGAAGTGTATAACGACCTATTCGGCACGGCGATGAGCAAGATCAACTTCAAACATGGAACAGAAACCTCAAAGACTGTCGGAGGTCCTGGTTAGGGTTTCCAGATGAGCACCGAGGTCTTGCTGGAGCAGGTCGAGGAGAACGTCCGGACGCCGGTCCTCTTCAAGGGGTTTCTGGAACCCGGAGCGCAGGCGGCTCAGGCGCTGCTCGTCCTGGGAAAGGTCGCTCGCACCCGGTTCTGGATGCCGCCGTCGATGGTGAACCGGCTCATCGCCGAGTCCGATCCGGTGTTCACCGCGGACGGGACGACACTGCGCGCGGAAGCCTTTTCGCCTTGCTGTGGGGTGTACGCCCGGCTTGATCTGCTCGATGTGGGCACCTTCGGCGAAGGCTGCACGAACGTCGATCTGTCCGACGCGACGCGAACCGTTCTGGCCGGTGTCGTCGCCCAGGATCCGTTGCATCTGACCGTTCGCGGCGACGGAATCCGCCTTCGCACCCTCGACGGGCACAACGACGAGTCCTTGGTGCCGCTGCCGGATCGCTGGGTCGCGGGTTTCGCCGAGGTCGCCGCTGTCACCACGGGCGCGGTGAAGAAGGCGGAGCTGGACAAGACCGCGACGCGGAACTTCCTCCGACAGCTCCCGGCCACCGTCGGCCGGTCGTGGGCGGTGCCGTCCGGCCGTGTGCTCCGGTTGACGTCACGGTCAGGGCAAGACTCGATCCCGGCGACTGGGCTGCATCGGCTTCGGGTGATAGAGCCGCTGATCCGGTTCGCCCAGGGGCTGACCGTCTACACGCGAGCGGGCAGTGAGGTCGCGACCTGGGTGGTCCGGCTGGAGCGAGCGCGGCTCGTCGTCACGTTGTCCCCCGAGCCGTCCCGTGGCTTTTCGGGTGAGGGCGGCTGGCTGAACTCGCTGGCAGCAGGCCTCGAAGCGCCGGAGCCCGTCACGGGCCGCGCCGGTCACGACGTCGTCGACGGCACCTGGTTCGCGCGTGCGCTCCCGAGCGGGGGTGCTCCGGCGAACGGCAGGCTGGCGAAGGCCCGCGAGCTCGTCGCCGCCGGAGCGGTGCGGTCGCTGTCCGATGGCGGCTACGAGATCACGCGCGTCGGCTCGGTGCAGCGCGTCCGGCTTTCGCCTGCCGGGTGCACGTGTGCGTGGTGGGCCAAGCATCAGGAGACCCGGGGGCCGTGCTCGCATGTACTGGCCGCACGGATGTCAGCGGTTGAGTCGTGACGCGGCTTTCGCTGCTTTCGAACTGCCTTTGAAGCCCGTCAGCCATTCCTTCGTTTCGGCGCTGATGGTGCCCGCACCACGTTCCACGAGGTCGGCAGCGAGTTCCAGCAATGCGAAGATGCCGCGGTGGGAGGGCGTCAGCTTCGGCAGCAAGGTGTCCAGTGTGGACAGAACGGCGATGGGGTGTTCGTTCGCGATGATCGCGAGCCGGGGAGCCAGCCGGGTCGTGATGATGTTCGCGCCGAGCACTCCCAGGGCCGCGCCGAGTGCGCGGGGGCCGAGCAACCTCCGGTCCAGAAGAGTCAAGGCGGCGTCCGTGCCCCACTGGAGGGCGGCGGGGCGTTTCAGCGTGAGGCTGGTGGCGATGAGCACCGTGCCGGGGACGCCCGGGATCGCAGGGCTGTCCAGGAACGGGGGTAGTGCGGCCTTCTCCACGGGATAGCCGAATTCGGTGTCGTTGGAGAACAGGGCTTCGGCGACGGCGGCTTCCAGGTGATCCCGGTCGTAGGGAGAGGAGACCGCTTCGTGGCATTCCGTGAAGCCGAGCCACTCTGGGTCCGGACCGTCGAAGAGCACGCCGAGCCAGGGAGCTTTCGGGAAGACTGGTTCGGGGGTTCGTTCGAGCGTCAAGGAGCTCAGGCCGTAGCCGTCGGGGCCGGTCCTCGCCGTCCAGGCGAGCGGCGGTCCGGGTTCGCCGCGTAGCGCGGAGGCGGGATCGGCGGATTCGGGATGGCGGGCACGGGCGGCGGCGAGCGCGACCCAGCCCGTGTCTTCGATGGCCGGGCCGCCGAGGGCGTAGCGGATGGCGTCGGCGTGCGGTCCGATGAGCGCGGAGGCGAGCGTGAGGGCTTCGGGACGGGTGTCCGGGGCGAGCCTGAGCAGCGCGTCGGCGACGTCGTCTTCGGCCGCGTCGGGGTGTTCGAGCATGCGGGAGACGAAGACGACGGGGTCGAGCCAGCCGCCTCGGTGGGTGGCGGCGGAGACGGGGACGGCGGTGCCTGCGAGGAGGGCGGTGATCCGGTGGTGGAGCGGACGTCGCCAGCCGTCGACCGGTGGCAGGTGGGGCACGTCGCGGCCGGTGAGGCCGAGGACGAGGGTGGCGATCATCTTCGGTACGGCGGCGCTGTACTTCTGGTCGGCGATCCTGGCGGCGCGTTTCACCAGTGGTTCGAGGGCGTCCTGGAGTTCGGCCGCGACACGGTGTGCGCCGTCGAGGGCGGCCAGGAGGAGATCTGCCTGATCGGGATAGGCGAGGAGGGAGGAAAGGGCTTCCGCGACCGCGGCCGGGGTGCCGGGGATGTCGAGCGGGAGGGTGAGCGTTTTGCGCTGGTCCCACGGTGGTCGCGTGGGTTCCGGGTATTCGGCGCTTTCGATGGCCGGTGTCTCGTCCGGGGTGGCGCCGAGCCGGGCGGTGACGAGGGTACGGACGTCGGAGGCTTCGTGGGTGAGTGCCGCTTCGAAGACGTCGTCGGCGAGGTCGGTGAGGTCGGGGCGCCGGTCGGCGATGCGGCCGGCGAGTTTGAGGGCGAGTTTGGCGGTGGCGGCGCCGCGTCCCGCCGCGGCGGCGGGGAGGTGCTGGAGAGCGACTTCGTCGTCGAGTGTGCCTTGTTTGTCCACAAGGGAGAGTGCTTTGACGGCGAAGGAGACCGTGCGCGGGAGGCCGCTTCCGCACAGCCGGGCGTAGTGGTTCTGAGCGGCTGTGCGCTCTTGCGGGGTGGGGGCGAGTGCCTCGTGAAGTGCCGCGTACCACTGGGCGCGAAAGGCGGCGAAGTCGCGGGCGAGGATGTCGAGGGTGAGGTCGAGGAGTCTGGTGCGGTCGACGTCGCCGGTGGCGGTCAGTTCGAGCAGCGCGGTGGACCACTTGTCCTCGTCGCGGACGTACTTGTCGAAGCCCGCGAAGCTGGTGTCGCCGCTGCCTTCGATCGTGAGCAGTTCCCAGAGTTCGGTGAGTGCCTCGGGTTCGGTGCGGAGCCGTTCGGCCAGGGGTTTCCCGCGGAAGCGTCCGGCCCAGCGGAACCAGCCCCCGTAATATTCCGGTGTCCGGATGGGTTCGAGGTCGCCGTCGAGGACCATGCGGCGGATGGCTTCCCAGGCGGTCTGGTGGCCGATCATGCGGAGAGCGATCGTTTTGCGTTCGGCGAGTGGCCGGTCCTGCAGGACGCGTTCGAGGATCGTGGGTGAGGCGATCCAGAGCTTGCGGAGCAGGGGGTCGCCGGCGGGGAGGGCGGCCCAAAGAGCTGTCGCGGCTTGCTGGCCCCTGAGCGGGTTCCGGGCGCCGTAGGTGTTGGGCCGGATCTCGGTGAATTCGCTGCTGTCCTTGAACGTGGCCAGAAGTTCGGGGATGAGGGCTTTCCGCTCGGCCCCGGGGAGTTCGAGGGTCCGGGTGAGGACTTCGGAGGGTTGGCCGGTCAGGAGCGCGTCCAGGTGCACTGGGTCAACCTAGCGGGTCGTTCGCAACAGGGGCTCGTGAGTGGTAGGGACGTTCTTGAGGGGTGGGTCAAAGGTGGTGCGTCGCGAAAACTCACGTGAGCGTCGGCGGTGGGGCACCGGTCGGTTGCCGGTACGGCATCACGGCGCGGCAGGTCGGTCTTGGAGTGCGGCGAGCCTGGCGAACCCGTCGGAGCCGTGTCCGGTGTCGATCGCTTGTTGTACCTGGGCTCGGGCCGCGGTGAGGACGCCGTTGTCGAGGTCTTGCGCGCGGATCGCGTCGAGGATGTGGTCCATGGTCGCCGCGGTGGCTTCGAGGGTGCCCGCGTCGCCGGCGTAGTTTTCGGCGGCGACCTGGTCGGCGAGCAGGTCGATCATGTCGGGGAAGAAGCCGAGCAGGGCTTTCGCGTGTGCGGCGATGTCGGTGGCGCCGATGTCCTCGGCTTTGGCGAGCGCGAACATGTGGATCACGCCGCTCATGGAGGTCCAGAGCATGTCCTGCAGGGCCGCGTCGAACGCGGCGGCGCGGCCGGGGGAGTCGCCGGCGTACTGGGCGTTCTCGCCGAGTGCGGAGAGGGTGGCGCGGTGTGTTTCGTAGACGTCGGCGGGTCCGCTGAAGAAGAGGGCGGCGTCCGGGCCGCCGATCGCGTCGGTGGTGGCCATGATGACGCCGTCGAGGTAGCCGACGCCGTGTTCGGTGGCCCAGGTCGCCATCGCGCGGGCTTGCCGTGGTGATCCGCCGCTGACGTTCACGAGCGTGCGGCCTTTGAGTGCGTCGGCGTCGAGGATCGACTGCGCCACGGCGTAGTCGCGCACGCAGACGATCACGAGCGGGCTTGCCTCGATCGCCTCCGCCGCGGTCGTGGCGACGGTGGCGTCGAGGCCGTTTTCCTTGCCAGGGGTGCGATTCCAGACGGTGGTGGGGTGGCCGGCGGCGGTGAACGCGGTGGCGAGGGCGTGTCCCATGGGGCCGAGTCCGAGGACGGTCACGGTGGTCATGGCGGCTAAGGTAAACCTTGACATTGACGTGAGAGTCAAGTCTGGAGTGCGGATGCGGATCGGGGAACTCGCGCGGCGGACCGGCGTCAGCGAGCGCGCGCTGCGGTACTACGAGGAGCAGGGTCTGCTCACCCCGGAGCGGCGGCCGAGCGGTTATCGCGTGTACGGGGACGCCGACGTGGCGGCGGTGCGGCGGATCAGGATCCTGCTCGGGGCCGGGCTGAACACCGCGCAGATCCTGGAGATCCTGCCCTGCATCGTCGACGAGGACGGCTGGCTCACCCCGGACTGCCCCGAGCTGGTCGACGCCTTGCGCCAGCAGCGTGACCGGATCGACGCGGCGATCGGCGAGCTGGAGACCACCCGTACGAACCTCGACACGATCATCGGCAGCGAAAAGGCGGCCGCGTCCCGGGGGACACGGCCGCCTTCGTGAAGCGGATCAGGCTCAGATGAGGCCGAGCTTCTTCACCGCGTCGCGCTCTTCGGCCAGCTCGTTGACCGAAGCGTCGATGCGGGCGCGCGAGAAGTCGTCGATCTCCAGGCCCTGGACGATCTTGTACTCGCCGTTCGCGGCGGTGACCGGGAACGAGGAGATCAGGCCCTCCGGGACGCCGTAGGAGCCGTCGGACACGACCGCCGCGGAGGTCCAGTCACCCTCGGGGGTGCCGTTGACCCAGGTGTGGACGTGGTCGATCGCGGCGGAGGCGGCCGAGGCCGCGGAGGACAGGCCGCGGGCTTCGATGATCGCCGCGCCGCGCTTGGCGACGGTCGGGATGAAGTCGTCGGCCAGCCACTGCTGGTCGGTGATGACCTCGGTCGCGGGCTTGCCGGACACCTCGGCGTGCGCGATCGACGGGTACTGGGTCGCGGAGTGGTTGCCCCAGATCGCGACCTTCTTCAGCTCGGTCACCGGCACGCCCAGCTTCTTCGACAGCTGCGCGAGGGCGCGGTTGTGGTCGAGGCGGGTCATCGCGGTGAAGCGGTCGGCCGGGACGTCGGGCGCGTGCGCCTGGGCGATGAGGGCGTTGGTGTTGGCCGGGTTGCCGACCACGAGGACCTTGATGTCGCTCGCCGCGCCGGCGTTGATGGCCTCACCCTGCGGCTTGAAGATGCCACCGTTGGCCTCGAGCAGGTCGCCGCGCTCCATGCCCTTGGCGCGGGGACGGGCGCCGACCAGCAGGGCGACGTTCGCGCCCTCGAAGGCCTGCTTCGGGTCGTCGAAGATGTCGATGCCCGACAGCAGCGGGAACGCGCCGTCTTCGAGTTCCATCGCGGTGCCCTCAGCCGCCTTGACCGCCTGCGGGATCTCCAGGAGCCGCAGCTTCACCGGGGTGTCCGGGCCGAGCAGCTGACCGGACGCGATGCGGAAGAGCAGCGCGTAGCCGATCTGGCCGGCCGCACCGGTGACGGTGACGTTGACAGGGGCTTGGGTCATTGCGGTTCTCCAGCTTGAGGCGACATCGACTTGTACCGCGATGCTAGTCCTGTCCCGAGTCGCCGTTCGGGTGCGTCCAGTCACTGTTTTCTTGATCGATGCCGCCGCCGGGTGATCGGGCCCACGCTCTCCGGGGCGTCGAGGTGGCGGGCGGGCGGCCGCGAGCTCCCGCCCGCCCGCCTGCGCTGTCTCAGCGGAATCGTCAACGCCGAACCCGCGAATGCCTTTTTCATATCGTGCGAATCGAATGGTGTTTTCCGGGCCTGTTGGCGTTCTCATGCGGTTCGGAAAACGGTTACAGACCATAATGTCATTTCATGAACCGACTGCCGTGTCGAATTGCGTCCGATCGGCGGGCGGCATCGTGAAGATCGTTTCGCTAACATGAGTCCGCCCAGTTCCCCGCCCCCCGTGCGGAAGTTTTCGGGAAGGACCCCATGCTCAATGCAGTGGTTGCCGCCGTATCGCTTTTCTCGTCGATAATAACGCCGAACAGCATGTCACCGCCGCCGGTTCCCCCGCCCGACCGGGTCGTCATCGACGTGGTCACCGTCAATGGTTCGGGCTGCCCGCCGGGTTCGTCGGCGGTCGCCGTCGCCAGGGACAACAGTTCCTTCACGGTCACCTACAGCGAATACACCGCCCAGGTCGGTGTCGGCGCGAAGCCGACCGACTTCCGGAAGAACTGCCAGCTGAACCTCAACATCCACATTCCGCAGGGCTTCACCTACGGTATCGCCAGCGCCGATTATCGCGGTTTCGCTTCGCTCGAATCCGGCGCCAAAGGGCTCCAGCGGGCGAATTACTACTTCCAGGGAAATTCGCCGACCGCACAGGTGAGCCACCCCGTCAACGGGCCGCTGTCGGACAACTGGCAATTCCGTGACGAGGCCGAAGGCGGCGTCATCATCTACAAGCCGTGCGGTGAGGACCGGAATCTCAACGTGAACACGGAACTGAGGGTCGGCGCGGGTTCGTCGGATCCGAAGAAGACCACCAGTTTCATCACGATGGATTCGACCGACGGCGCGTTCAAGACCACCTACCACTTCTCCTGGAAGACCTGCCCGGCTTCCTGACCGCTCCACCAGGGTGACGGCCTGCTTCCCGACCCGGAAGAAGGCCGTCCACCCCTGCCCGTTCAGGATCTTGGCCACTCTGAACGAGACTTCGCAGCTCGTCGCCGCCCTGCCCGGCGGCGGCGAGTCTTCTCGACGACCCCATTTTCTGCGGTCACCCTCGTGTCCGGTGACCGAATCCGTTTTCGCCCCGATCGGCGGGCGGGCCGGGAAAGAACGTCTCGCTGACCTCGAATCCGCCCAGTTCCGCCGTGTGGAAGCTTTGGGAAGGATCCCATGCTCAACGTGCTGGTCGCTGCCGTGACCCTGTTGTCCTCGGTCGTCACGCCGAACGCCTGGGTGCCGCCTCCGTTGCCGTCCGACAAGATCATCATCGACGTCGTGACGGTCAACGGAACCGGCTGCAGACCGGGTACCGCGGCTGTTTCCGTGTCCCCGGACAACACCGCGTTCACGGTCACCTACAGCGAGTACACCGCCCAGGTCGGAGTCGGTGCGAAGCCGACCGATCTGCGCAAGAACTGCCAGCTCAACCTCTATGTCCACGTGCCACAGGGCTTCACCTACGGCATCGCGGGCACCGACTACCGCGGTTTCGCCTCCTTGGCCGCGGGAGCGACCGGGCTGGAGCGAGCCAACTACTACTTCCAGGGCAATTCCCCGACGTCCTTCGTGAACCACAGCCTGAAGGGCCCGTTCGAGGACAACTGGCAGTTCACCGACGAGATCGAAGTCGGCGCCATCGTCTACAAACCCTGTGGTGAGGACCGGAACTTCAACATCAACACGGAACTGCGGGCCGCGGTCGGCACTTCCGATCCGAAGAAGACCACCAGCTTCGTCACCATGGACTCGACCGACGGCGCCATCAAGACCACCTACCACTTCTCCTGGAAGTCCTGTCCCAAACCGAAGAACTGATCCCTGACGGCGCGTGTGTGGTGAGGACGGCCCCAACCGCCCTCACCACACACGAGGTCCAGTACCGGCGATGTCACGTGACTGACCGGACGACACACGTGATCCAGCGGACGACACACGTGACTGGACGGACGCCACGACCACGGCCCGGGTTCCGCCACGAGCCGTCCGCCCCATCACGCGTGTCGTCCCTCCAAGCACGTGTGTCGTCCATCCAGTCACGCGAAACCGCCACCCGCGCACCGGCAGCACGTACCTAAGACGCCCTTGGCCCTGACCGTCCTCACCACTCACGAGACACCTACGCCGGATCCGTGGCCTCGACCCCGAACACGCGGCCCAGCGCGATCACCGTCTCGTCGAGATGCCCGAGACTGTTGAGTACCGAACGCGCCTGCGGATCGTCGATCCGGTCCGCCACCGGCGTGCCGTCGTCGCGGATCAGCGTGCCGCGGGCGAGTCCACCCGGATCACCCATGGCCTTCCTCAGCACCGAGGTGTTCTCCCGGATCCGCCCGGTGTACAACAGCAGCCGATCCGCCTCGTTGAGCAGCAGCCCCGGCTGTGAGCGCGCCGCGACGTGGCGGGCGCGGAAGGCGATGGTCTCCACCGTCGTGAGCACATGCCAGCCGTAGTCGCGGCGGCTGCTGAGATTCACCGGATGAGTGAGCGGCTCGATCGTCGTGCGGACCTTGTCCACCGCGCGGTCCAGGTCGCGTGACTTCTCGATGATGCTCACGTTCTCGGCACCGGAGAGCAGGCCGGCGGCTTTCTCGACGAACTCGTCCAGCTCTTCCAGCAGCGCCGAGACGTCGTCCAGCATCACCGCCCGCGTGCGCACCGGCACGATCACCACCGCCGCCAGTACGCCGGCCGCCGCGCCCACGGCGGTCTCCGCGACCCGGATCCACAGCACCTCGATGCTGAACGTGCCCAGCAGGCTGTACAGCAACCCGAGCATGCTGGTGATGAAGAACGCCATGATCACCTGCGACACGCGCGCCATGTAGACCATGCCGAACACGCACACCAGGATCAGCGCCAGCGTCGCCGGCACACTGCCCGACACGAGCAGCGTCAGCACCAGCCCACCGACGATCCCGATCAGGGTGCCGCCGAGCCGCCGGACGCCCTTGACGAACGTCGCCCCCGCCGTCGACGAGCCGATGAACACCACGAACACCGTCAACACCGCCCAGTACCACCGCTGGCTCGACACCAGCTCACCGCCGAGCACGGCGAGCCCGCCGCCCACCACGGCCTGGATGGCGCTGCGCGTCTGGTTGTCGTAGGCGAACGCCGACGACTTCTCCTCGTCGGGATCTTCGGGGTCGTCGGCGGCATCGGAGACGTCGTGCTCGGCGACCCGCTGTGCCCGCACATCGGCCAGCGCGAGTTCGGCGAGCGCGCGGCGGACGCCGTCACCGGGTGCGGCGTGTTCGTCGATCCGGCTGCCTTCCACCAGCATCTTGCTGAACTCTTCGGTCTCGCTGATCAGCGGCAGCTCACGGGGATCACGTTCGATCAGCGACCGGAAGCGCCGCATCCGCGCGATCAGATCGTCCCGGACGTCATCGTCGAGATCTTCGGCACAGGTGCGTTGCACCGTGATCGTCAGCCACTGCACCGCCAGTTCGACCTCGATCGCCCGGCGGCGGAGCCGGTTCGCCGATTCCGCGCCGGTCACCTCCGGCGCGGTGTCCTCGATGAGCAGCACGGACTCGTGCATCCGGGCGTTCGTCCTGCGGAGCCGCTTGCGGGTGCGTTCGCTCCCGCCCACCGCGAGGTGGTCCTCGGCCGCCCTCACCACCGCGGCGAGCCTGGCCCGGAACGCCCGCCGGATCCGGAGGAACTCCGCGTCGGTGTCCCTGCGCACCAGGACGAACCGGACCACCGCGTTCGCCGCGATCCCGATGGTCAGCGCCAGCAGCAGCACCGGGACCTGCTTCAAATGCGTCTGCAGGAACATCGCGAAGAAGAACAGGAAGAACGACAGCGAGCCCAGCGCGATCCCGCGTGAACCGAACCGCTGGGCGTAGACCGCGACGAAGATCAGCAGTACGAACACGACGCTGTCCAGCGGCGGCACCGCCGATCCCACGCTGGCCGCGGTGAGGGACGCCGCACCGAGCAGCAGCCCCAGTACCAGCGTCACCGCCTGCTTCCCGGGGGTCTCGTCGTTGACGGTGAAGGCGGAGGTCATCGCGGCGATGGCGGCGACGAGGGTGACCGTGAGCGGCTGGTGGAACGGCAGGATCGCCAGCACCGCGACGACGATGCTGAGGACGGCCGAGAAGCCGAGCCGGAGCCGGACCAGGCCGGGATCGGAGGCGACCAGACGGTCGGTCGTGGCCTGGGTGATGCGGGTGATCATCGGGCGAGCAGCTCTCCTTGGGCGAGGGTGACCCGCCGGGCGGTGGACGAGGTGACGCGAAGACGGTATCGGGCGTGCCGCGCCGGCTCGGCGAGGGCGAACGGCCGCGTCTGGCGGCGCCATCGGAACGTCTCGCCCTCACGCTGGTCCAGCAGCGTCCAGCGCTCGCCGTCGTCGGATCCCTCCAGCACCCACGAACGCGGGTCACCCCGGCGGCTTCCCGAGGTCAGCGTGTACATGACGACGTCGCGAGAAGCGTCCTCGACGGGGAACTCGATGACCGGTTCGCGCCCGGGGAAGGTGATCTCGGTCTTGGTGGTGTCGTCGAACAGCGGTCCGTCGCCCGCCGTGATGTCCGTGAGCGGTCGCGGATCGGCGGGCTCGACGGGGGAGCGGCCCCAGTCCGACGGCCGCTCGCCCATCGTGAACTCCAGTTTCGCGCCCTCGGCCAGCGCGGAATGCGGGAGCGTGGTGCTCTCGTGCGGCCGTCCGTCGATCGTCAGCCCTTGGACGTACACGGTGTCGTCGGTGTTGCCGGGCGCCTCGACGACCAGGTCCTTCCCGTTCTCGAGGTGGACGGTCGCCTTCGTGAACAGCGGCGCGCCGATCGCGTACTCGGGGCTGCCCATCGCCAGCGGGTAGAACCCGAGTGCGGCGAAGACGTACCAAGCGGACATCTCGCCGTTGTCCTCGTCGCCGGGGTAGCCCTGGCCGAGGTCGCTCCCGACGTAGAGTCGCCGCAGGACCTCCCGCACGGTCCGCTGCGTCTTCGAGGGCGCGCCCGCGTGGTTGTAGATCCAGGGAATGTGGTGTGACGGCTGGTTGGAATGCCCGTACTGTCCCATCCGGACGTCGCGCGCCTCGGTCATCTCGTGGATCAGCCCACCGTAGGAACCCGGTTTGCGGCCGGTCTCCGGTGTCGCGAAGAACGTGTCCAGTTTGGACTCCAG
Source organism: Amycolatopsis sp. NPDC052450 (assembly GCF_044547565.1). Classification (NCBI taxonomy): domain Bacteria; kingdom Bacillati; phylum Actinomycetota; class Actinomycetes; order Pseudonocardiales; family Pseudonocardiaceae; genus Amycolatopsis; species Amycolatopsis sp. NPDC052450. The sequence goes on from NZ_JBIUAQ010000004.1 coordinate 60,111, forward strand.
TGCTTCCGTCCCGCCGTGCAGCGCCGCGAGGCCGGCGCCGTCGTGGGGCACGGAGAAGGCGGTGTTCCAGGAGTTCGTCTCGGTGAAGTCGCCGCCCCACGCTTCGGGGTCGTAGCCTTCGGCGGCGAAGTGGCGGCTGCCGTCCCGGTTGCGGCCCTGGAAGAACCCGATCAGGTGGTCGAAGTGGTTCGCGTACTGCTGCGAGCGCTGCCGGAAGTACGCGGCGTCGTCGTCATGTCCGAGTGCCTCGGCGAAATTGGCCAGGCCGAAGTCGTTGACGCAGCCCTCCAGCGCCCACGACAGTCCCTCGTGGACCGACGTCGGCGTGAACCCGAGGAAGATCGACTCGTGCAGGCCCTTCCGGCCGACGCTCTGCCCGCGCGGCGTCACGGTCGCGTTCTTCAGCGCCGCTTCGTAGGCGGCCTCGACGTCGAATCCTCGCACCCCCTTGAGGTACGCGTCGGCGAACGCCACGTCGGAACTGGTGCCGGTCATGAGATTGGCGTAGCCGGGGGAGGACCAGCGCGAGATCCAGCCGCCTTCGCGGTACTGCTGGACGAATCCGTCGATCATCCGCCCGCACCGGCCGGGGGTGAGCAGCGCGTACGCGGGCCAGGTGGTGCGGTAGGTGTCCCAGAAGCCGTTGTTGACGTACATCTCGCCGTCCACGACCTTCGCGCCGGTCCGGGTGCGCGTGCTGGGCCAGAGGCGGCGGACGACCGGGCTCGCGTGGAGGACGCCCTTCGGGGTGTCCTCGTGCGCGGAGTTCGGATACAGGAACAGGCGGTGGAGATTGGAGTAGAAAGTCGTCCGCTGGTCCTCGGTCGCACCTTCGATCTCGACCCGGCCCAGCACCTCGGCCCACTGCGCGCGGGCCTGATCGCGGACCTGTTCGAAGGTCGTGCCGGCGGGGATCTCCTGGTCGAGGTTCCGCTTGGCCTGCGCGAGGCTGATCAGCGACGTCGCGATCCGCATGGTCACCTCGCCGGCCGCGAACTCCAGGAACCCGGTCACCGTGCGCCACATCGGGCGCCGGATCCTCCCGCCGTTTTCGGCGTGGACGTCGAACTCGGCGTGGACGAACATCCGCCGCGCCCCGGCCGACAACCTGCTGCGCACCCAGGTGTGGCCGGTGAGGACACCGTTCGCCGGGTCGAGCCGCAGCCCTCCCCGGTTGCGGGCGTTGTCGAACAGCAGCCAGCCGCGGTCACCCGGGAAGGTGAACCGGAACAGCGCCGCGTGATCCGCCGGGGCGATGTCGGTGGTGACGCCGTTGGCGAACCGGACACCGTAGTGATGCGGCCGGTCGATCTCGTCGTCGTGGGAGAACGCGAGCGCGCGGCGCGCCCGGTCGGATTCGACCGGACCGATCCCCGGCATCACCTGGAAGGTGTGCCGGTCGCCCATCCACGGACTCGGCTGATGCGACAGCGCGAACGCCTGCAACGCCGGACGGTTCGCGGCGTCGTTGTGCCGGTGGTAGCTGTAGACCCAGTTGGTGACGCCCGCGTCGGTGACCGGGGTCCAGAAGTTGAAGCCGTGCGGAACGGCGGTCGCGGGGAAGTTGTTGCCCCGCGAGAACTTGTCGCTGGAATGCGTGCCGCGGGTGGTGCGGACGTGGTCGACCGGCTCGCGGATCTCGATCGCGCGTTCGGTGATCCGGACGTCGTCCACCCAGCCCGAGCCCTCGCCGTCCGGTGGCTCGCTGATCAGGACGATCCGGGTGATCCGTCGTCCGGTGAACTCGCCCAGCCTGCGGCGCACGAGGTTCCACTGGTCCACGTACAACGTCTTGTCCAGGCCCTGCCCGGCGGCGCTGAACCCGGCGGACGTCCCGTCGGCGAACTCGACGTCGAGGGCCACGAAGGTACCGCGGTAGTCGGTCCCCGCTTCGGGGAAGACCACATAGGACAGTTCGGTGTCGCCGGTGACCTCGATGTCCACTTCGAACAAGGTGACGCGCAGCGTGTTCTCGTAGCGGAGGGCGTGCAAACCGGTGAACCCGGCGCCGGTCTTCGCGGTCGGTGACGACCGCGGCCCGGTGCCGACGCGCAAGACCGGATCCACCGGCTGCGGATCACCCGTTTCGAAGGAGGAGAAGAACCCGGTGATCGTCACCAGGCCACCGTAACTCGCACGCGTGAGCCCGGCTCGGTGTGCCGCGTCCGGAGGACTAAACGCGTGAGGAGAGGAACTCCTCGAAGGTGCCCGCACCGGTCGCGTTCTCCGGGGTCAGGTTGCCTCCCGCCCGGAACGCCCGAGCCGCCTTGCCCGGCAGCCACAGCGGCACGATCGGCTTCCGGCGCCCCACCGACCGCTGGTACGCCTCCGCCAGGTCGCGGGCGCTCCGCACCTCGGGACCACCCATATCCGGCACCCGCCCCGACGGCTCGCCGGACACCAGCTCGACCAGCCGGTCCGCGACATCGCCGGTGCTGACCGGCTGGAACCGGAACCCCGACGGCATGAACGTCACCGGCAGCCGCCGCTGCGCCGACGACGCCCGCGCGACGAGCTCGTGGAACTGCGTCGCGCGCAGCACCGTCCACGGCAGACCGGACTCCTCGATCACCTTCTCCGAGGCCAGCTTCTCGTCGTAGTAGAAGAACCGGATCACGTCGATGCCGACGATCGAGATGTACACCAGATGCGGGCCGCCCGCGCGCCGCGCCGCCTCGACGAGGTTCTGGGTCACCCGCTCGTCCCCGCGGCCCAGCGTCGACGCGCAATGGATGATCGCGGAGACACCGTCGACAGCCTCGGCGAGACCGTCACCGGTCTTCAGATCGCACCGCGCCCACTCGTTCGGTTCCGCCGCGGGGCGCGGCCGCCGGCTCATGATCCGGACCGGCCGGTCTCCGGCGAGCAGCCGCCGCACCACCTCACGGCCGAGGTCGCCGGTACCGCCGGTCACCAGAATCGGGTTTGCCACCTTGATCCTCCGTTCACGAGAGCTTCCACCCTCAAGAACCGACCGGCCACCCGGAACGTGACAGCTGCCGCGACAGGAACGTCAGTTTGCCCGGATTCCCGACCGCGCGGAGCTCCGAGATCCGGTCGTCCACGATCTCGAACCCGAGGACGCCGTACAGGACGTCACCGGCCGTCGCGACCACCGCCGGACCGCCGTTGACCTCGAGAATCTCGATCGACACCTGCCCGACGCCGGCGAACATCCCGGCGTACAGCCGTGCGACCTTGGCCGCGCCGTGCACCGGACGCCGGGCCGCGGTGACGTTGCCGCCACCGTCGGACCACGCCGTGACATCGGCGGTCAGCAAGCTCTCCAAAGCGGGCAGGTCGCCGTCCCGCGCCGCCGACAGGAAGCTCGCGACGAGCTTCTCGTGGTGTCGCGGGTTCGGCGCTCGCCGCTCGTCCGACCGGTTCAGGGCCCGTCGTGCGCGGCTGTGCAGCTGGCGTGAGTTCACCTCGGACACGTCGAGAATCCCGGCGATCTCACGATGGCTGTACGCGAAAGCCTCCTTCAACACGAACACCGCCCGCTCGACCGGGCTGAGCCGCTCCAGCAACACCAGCATCGCCAGCGACACCGAATCCCGCTGCTCCGCCGTCTCCAGCGGGCCGAGCACGTCATCCGAGGTCAGGACCGGTTCGGGCAGCCACGGCCCGACATACCGCTCCCGCTGCGCCCTGGCCGAGGTCAGCCGGTTCAAGCAGAGATTGGTGACCACTTTCGCCAGCCACGCCCGCGGCGACGCGATCGACCCGCGTTCGGCGCCCGCCCACTTCGGATAGGCGTCCTGAACGGCGTCTTCCGCCTCCGCCGCCGAACCGAGCAGGCGATAGGCGAGACCGAACATGGCAGGGCGCAGCCGCTCGAATTCCGTGGCGCTGTCCATCTTCCCCTACGAATCCCGCTCGATCCACTGTGGACACTCAAGCGCAAGGGGTCCCGCTCACCGGGAATTCCGTACCTGATCGGCGCTGACGTCCACTGTGACTGTATCGGTACGAAGAGAACGTCTGCGTCACCACCAAGAGAGGGGTCTGGAGTGACGTCACGTTCGTCGCGATCGCGTACCTCGTTGTGCGCCGCGACCGCCATCACAGTATTAGCGCTGGTCACAGCGCCCCAAGCCGGAGCGGCACCGGCACCGGGCGCCGTGCACACCACACCGGACAGATCCGGAAAGGACATCGATGTCCGCGACACGGCGAGAACCAGCCCGCGCGTCCTCGGCGCGCACGACCGGCTCTCGGCGTCACGGGCGAATTCCGTCGCGAAGGCACGCGCGGAACTGGGCAACCAGGCCGTGCTCGACTACGACGAGCTGACCGGCACACCCCGCGTCCTCGCCCGCACCGACGGGTTCCTCACCGGACCGAGCGGGAAATCACCCCGCGACATCGTGCTGAACTACCTGCGGGAGAAAGAAGGCCTCGTCGGTCTCAGCGCGGGAGACACCGCGAAGCTGAACCTGCGCAAGGACTACGTCGACGTCGAAGGCACCCACCACCTGTCCTTCACCCAGTCCGTCGGCGGGATTCCGGTGTTCGGCAACGGCTTGAAGGCACACGTGGCCAAGGACGGCAGACTGATCCAGCTGGACGGGGCGCCCGTGCGCGACCTGCCCGCGTCGCTGGGCGCGGCCACGCTGGCCGCCCCCGCCCCGGCCTCCGAAAAGGTCGCTTTCCTGACCGGTGACGGGCTCCGGCCCGCCTGGTACACGCTGGCCAAACCCGCCGTGGACAAGATGTTCCAGGAGGTGACCGACGCCGGTACCGGCAAGCTGCTCTACCGCAAGAACCTGGTGAACCACGCCAATGACGTTAACGACGCCAACGACGCTGCCGGCGCCAAAGGCCTCGCCTGGGAAGCCCAGCCCGGCCCGCAGAAGCAGGTCGACCTGACCCAGAAGGGCTGGCTGCCCGCCGACGCCAAGACACTGGACGGCAACGTCGCGCACGTCGCCGCCGACGTCAACGGCGACCTGAAGTTCCAGCCGCAGGAGGAGATCGGGCCGAACACCGACGGCACCTACCGCTACAGGTTCACCGACTTCACCGGCGTCGTCGGCCCGCCGTGCTCGACGGCGAGGCCCTGCTCCTGGGACCCGAAGACGCCGGGCTCGTGGGCGAAGAACCGCGAACAGAACGCCGTGCAGGCACTGGCCTACGTCGGGAGCTTCCACGACCACCTCGCCTCCTTCCCGATCGGCTTCACCCGCGAGGCGGGCAACTTCGAGAAGGTCGACGGCGACGCCGTCCAGGTCCACACTCTGCTCGGCGCGCAGGAACCGGGCTACTACGACAACGCGTTCATGGGCACCCCGCCGGACGGGCAGCCGCCGACGATGGGGATGTTCCTGTTCCACGATCCCAGGGACCCCACCGACCCGTTCCTCGCGGCGAACTCCGCCGACGACGCCACGATCATCCACCACGAGTACGGCCACGGCCTGTCCAACCGGCTCGTCGTCGACGCGCGGGGCAACTCCACGCTGAACTCCTTCCAGTCCGGGGCGATGGGTGAGGCTTGGAGCGACTGGTACGCCTTCGACTACCTCGTCGGACGCAACGCGATCAAGGACACCTCGGCGCCCGGTGAACTCCTCGGCGGCGACTACGTGAGCAACGGCGTCCCCCTCGCCCGCACCCAGCCGCTGGACTGCCCGGTCGGCGCCGGTGCGCCGCAGTGCCCCGGCACGCCGGGGGCGGGGCCCGGTGGTTACACCTACGGCGACCTCGGCCGGATCATCGGCTTCCCGGAGGTGCACGCCGACGGTGAGATCTGGGCGAGCGCGCTGTGGGACCTCCGCTCCGCGCTCGGTGTGCAGCTGACGCGGGCGCTGGTCACCCGCGCGATGGAGCTTTCGCCCGCGTCGCCGTCGTTCCTCGACATGCGGAACTCGATCCTGCAGGCCGACACGGTGATCAACGGCGGCCGCGCGCACGCCAAACTGTGGAAGACCTTCGCCGCACGCGGCATGGGCTACTTCGCCGCGTCGATCACCGGCGCCGACACCGCACCGGCCGAGGACTTCTCCACCCCGCCGCCCGCCGGTACCCCGACCGGGACCGTGACCGGCAAGGTCACCGAACGCGAAAGCGGTGCCCCGCTCGGGGGCGTCGCCGTGCGGTTCAGCGGGCACGACTCCGGCTTCGGCGGCTCGCTGTCCGCGGTCACCGACGCCGGCGGCGGCTACACCATCCCCGGCGTGCTTCCCGGTACCTATCCGAAGGTCTACGCCTCCGGAGGCGGCGCCGACAGCGAGACCCGCGCGGTCTCGGTGCGCTCGGGAACCACCAAGGTCGACTGGTCACTGCGGTTCAACTGGGCCTCCACCGACGCGGGCGCCGGTGTCACCGCGTTCAACGGCGAGGACTTCACGCCGTACGGCTGCGGTCCCGGTGACCTGGTGAAGTCGTCGGTGCTCGGCGGTGGCGGCTGGTCGACCGACAAGGTCGTCCGCGCCGACGGCACGGTCGAGACGCGGTTCGTCACGCTCAAACTCGGCAAACCGGTCAACGTCAGCGCCATCGAGATCGACCCGTCCAACGTCTGCGGCGACGACCCGCCCGCCGCGGCCAAGGACGTCACCGTCGAGACCTCGGTGGACGGCACGACGTGGGTGAAGGCGGGCACCGGCGACTTCAAACCCGCCGACCTGAACAAGCTCACCGCGCTCCAGCTCGCGCCGGGCAGTGCGACCGGGGTGCTGTTCGTGCGGCTGACCGTTTCGTCCAACCAGCTGTCGTTCTACCCGGACAGGGCCTGCTCGCCGCAGCCCACGACGGCTGGCTGCCTGTACATGGACGTGCAGAAACTGGCGGTGCGGGGCGCTCCTGCCTGACCGGTAGCCTCACCGGACTCTTGACTGTCCACAAGGGACACTTTGCGAGATAAGTGTGCCCGGTTTGGGTGACTTGCACGGTTTCGCGAGGGGGTCGTGAGTGATTTTTGTCGGCCTAACCCTCATTACCACTCACGACCCCTCGCGGAAACGTACGTAGCGGCATCAATCGGACACCCAATCGCCCGACAGCGTCCCTTGTGGACACTGAAGCCCCGCCAGCGCCCAGAATCAGGCCTGCCCACTCGGCTCGCCCTTGATCAAGGACACGCCCACGAGTGCCGAGTTCCTTACTCTCAGGATAGGGAAGGAGGCCCTCACGGCACTGAGCCGCCGGAGAGATGGCCTCCGCGTGTCGTCGGCGCGAAACCTGGCTCTGCCTTGACCGGAAGGCCTCAGCAGAAGACTTCGTTGAGCAGCTTGAGGAACGCCGGGCCGGGGTCGCCCCCGGTCGGCGCGCTCGTGGCCGAGAGCTCCAGCCGCTTCTTGGTGTCCGGAGTGGTCAGCAGCTGCGAGGAGTAGCCGGGGATGCCGCCGCCGTGGCCCCACACCTTGCTGCCGCACGGCAGGGTTTGCACCTCAAGGCCCAGGCCGTAGCCGGGGCTGACCGCGGTGGTCTTGCCGATCTCCCGCTGTTGCGCGGGCTTGAGCAGCTTGCCGCTCGCGAGCGCCACGACGAACGTGTCCAGATCACGGGTGGTGGAGATGATCTCGCCGGCGGCCCACGCGACCGACGGGTTGATGCGGGTGACGTCGTTCGGCTTGCCCGCCACGGTCGCGTAACCGTGGGCGTGCGGGCCCCTGATCTCGACGTTGTCGCCGGGGACCTCGGTGCCGTCGAGGCGCAACGGCTTCAGGATCCGCTGCTCGACCGCCTTCCCGTACGGCTTGCCGGTCAGCTTCTCCACCAGCAGACCCGCGACCACGTAGTTGGTGTTGGAGTAGCTCCACCGGGTGCCGGGGTCGAAGTCGAGTGGCTTGTCGGTGGCGATCTTGAGCAGCTGCTCGGGCGCCCAATGTTTGTAGCGGATCTGCTCGAATTCGTCCGGGTCGAGCGGCAACGCGCTGGTGTAGTTGTAGAGGCCGCTCGTGTGCTGCAGGACCTGGCGGACCGTGATGCGGCCGTCGATCCGGCCGGGCAGATACCGGATGACCGGCGCGTCCAGGTCGAGCTTGCCTTCGCCCGCGATCTGCAACAGCACTGTCGACACGAACGTCTTGGTGATGCTGCCGACACGGAACCGGCCGTTCTCCGGCACCGGGCGATTCGAACCCAGCTCCGCCTTACCCGAGCGAGCGGTGAACCGCTGCGAGCCGTCGGTCACCCTGGCCTGCACGCCGAGCGCGCCGTTCAAGGTGATCTGGTCCAGTGCCTCCTGCACGACCTTGCGGTCGGCGCTGGTGTCGGCGAGCGCGGTACCCGTGGTGGCGATCAACCCGGCGACGGTGAGCGCGGCCACGAGCCGGGCTCTCAGCAAAGGCCGCGACGATTTTCTTTGCACCATAAGAAAAATCTCCCCTGTAAGCGCGAATGCTCTCCCCAGCCGACGCTAGCGTCCGGCGCTCCTTACCCGCAGTAGCGGAAAACACATCCACTCGAACAGAGCAGCGAGGGTATGATCGCGGTATCGGGGTAGAAACGTGCTGTCCGATCGGCACGCGCACACGCGGTATCGAATGAACCGTCACTCCTTCCTAGTGAAGGAGTTTTCTTTGCGTACCCACGTTCAAAGCCGGTCCTTGGTCGAAGCGTGGCCGGCGCTGGCCGGGCTCTCGGCCGTGTTCCTGTTCGAGATGCTCGACAATTCGATCCTCAACGTCGCGTTGCCGACCATCGGCCGCGAACTCTCCGCCTCGGCGACCACCCTGCAATGGGTGACCGGCGTGTATTCCGTCGTGTTCGGCGGGCTGATGCTGGCCTTCGGTGCGCTGGCCGACCGGATCGGACGGCGCAAGGTCATGCTCACCGGGCTCGTGCTGCTCGGCGCGGCGAGCCTGGCCACGATGTTCGTCACCGTCGCGTGGCAGCTCATCGCCGTCCGCGCCCTCATGGGCATCGCGGCCGCGATGACGACCCCCGGGTCGCTCGCCCTCGCGTTCCGCCTGTTCGACGACGACGTGCTGCGCGTACACGCGACCACCCTGATCTCGACCGTGGGCCTGGTCGGCCTCGCCATCGGCCCCACCGCCGGTGGGCTCGCCCTCGCCGTCGCACCGTGGCAGGCACTGCTGCTGGTGAACGTGCCGGTCGCGACGCTCGCGTTCCTCGGCATCCGGGCGGGTATCCCGGCCGACGACCCCGCCGGCCTGCACCGCGATCCGATCGACGTCGCCGGTGCCGCGCTGGGGACCGCGACGATCGTCCTCACGCTTCTCGCTCCCACGTTCTTCGTCGAAGCCGGCACCGCCTCCGCTCTGCCCTGGGTCGTCGCCGCGGCCGCGCTCATCGCCGGAATCTGCTTCATCCGCCGGGAGAAGACCGCCCGCCATCCACTGCTGGACCTGACACTCATCGCCCGGCCGCTCGTGTCCGGCGGTCTGGCCCTCAAAGGCGCTGCCACGCTGGCCACCGCCGGACTCGGCTACCTGGTGACACTGCACCTCCAGTTCGGCTTGGGCTGGACTCCCGCTCAAGCCGCCCTCGGGATGCTTCCCCAGGTCGTCGTCCTGATCGGCGGCGGTGCGCTCGTCACGCCCCTGATCACCCGTGCCGGGCTCACCAAGGCCGCCTGGCTCGGCGCCTGCGCGGTCGTGTGCGGGCTCGCCGTCTACACCGCGTTCGGCGGGCTCGGCTATGTCTGGATCGCCGTCGCTCTCGCCCTCGTCGCGGTGGGTATGCGCGTGGTCGGTGTCGTGGCGGGCACCAACGTGATGCGTGGCCTGCCCTCGAACCGGACCACCATCGGAGCCGCACTCGTCGACACCGCCGGCGAGGTCACCACCGGGATCGGCATCGCGCTCAGCGGCACCATCCTGGCGCTGGTCTTCCCCGGCGCGCTGACGGCGGCTCAGCAATCGGCCGGCTTCCAGCACGCGATCACCTACGCCGGTCTCGCGCTCACCCTGCTGTCCGCGGCTCTCGTCGGCTTCGGCATCCTCCGAGGCCGCAAGTAGATGACGAATTGCGACACGTTCTGAGTACGTGAAGGCCCCCTTCACAGCGCTAGGCGCAAGGAAGGGGGCCTTCACGTACTTACCGGAGGACTACAGCTTCGCGCACTGCCCGGCGGCCGGGCCGCGGACGGTGTTCTGCAGGTCATAGTCCGTCGGAACGGGGGAGTTAGCCGCGCACGCCAGAGGTCCGCCGATCGTGCTCGCGGTCAGCACCGGCCCCTTGTTGCCCGTCAACACCACTGGTCCGCCGATCTCGGTCAGTTCGATCGAGACCGGCCCGGTCGTCCCGGTGATCGCCACCGGACCGTTCACCTTCGCCCGGTTCAGCACGATCCGCGCCGCGCCGTTCGCCGTCAGCGGTCCGGAGACCGTCCCGCCGCGGACGATCAGGCTCGCGCCCGCCGCCACCGACACCGGACCGGACACCGTCGCACCGTCCACACAGGTCACGCCGTCCCGCACGGTCAGCGGGCCCTTGCGCTCGCCCGTGATCGTCTGCGTGCACGCCGCGTCGGGTTTGCCCAGCACCTCGAACTCCGACAGCGACGCCTCTCCGCCCGTGGTCGCGGTGACCTCGAGCCGGTAGTGGGCGTAGTGCGCCGGGTTCGCGATCTTGAACGCCCGGGTCTGCTGACGCCACGAGAACTTCTGATCGGTCCGCTGATCCGCGACCGCCCACGTCTTCCCGTCGTAGGAGCCCTTCAGCACCCAGCTCTTCGCGTCACCCGCGCCCTTGCCCGAAGTCAGCGTGTAGAACGAACCCGCCTCATTCGTCGAGGGCACCTGATACTGGACCGGTGCCTTGACCTTCGCCTCGGTCCGCGACGTGTTGTCGAAGAACGCGGCGTCCCCACCGGAGACCGGCTTGGTCAGATCGTGCACCGGCGTCGGCACCGCGTCGCCCTTGGTGATCGACTTCGGCGCGTCGTCCGGGCCGGTACCCCACGACGACGGGTTCGGGCCCATGTCGAAGTCGAGCGTCCCGCCGTTGGCGATCGCCGCATGCGCCAGTGACGTCGAGGTCTGCGCCTTGCCGTTCACCTTCAGACCCTGCACGTAGACGTTCTTCGCGCTGTTCTTCGGCGCGTTGACCACGATCTTCTTGCCACCCGGCAGGTTCACGGTCGCCTTGGTGAACAGCGGCGAGCCGATCGCGTAGTCCGAGCTGCCGACCTGCAGCGGATAGAAGCCCAGCATGCCGAACAGCCACCACGCCGACTGCTCACCGTTGTCCTCGTCACCGCCGTAGCCCTGGCCGAGCTCACTGCCGACATACAGCCGGGACAGCGCTTCGCGGACCTTCGCCTGCGTCTTCGACGGCTGACCCGCGTAGTCGTACATGTAGAGCGTGTGGTGCGCGGCCTGGTTGGAATGCGCGTACATGCCCATCCGCACGTCCCGTGCCTCGGTCATCTCGTGGATGACCCCCGGGTAGGTGCCGAACTTGAGCCCCTGCTCGGGTTTGGCGAAGAATTCGTCCAATTTGGACGCGAGCCCCGCCTTGCCGCCGTAGAGGTTCGCCAAGCCCTGCCCGTCCTGCGGAACCGAGAACCGCATGCCGTACGCATTGGTCTCGGTGTAGTCGATACCCCAGACCTCCGGGTCGAACTCCGCCTTGCTCCGGGTGAACTTGCCCGCCGCGTCACGGCCCTGGAAGAAGCCGACACTCGGGTCGAACACGTTCACGTACTGCGTGGCCCGCTCGGTGAAGTACCCGTGGTTGTCCAGGTACTCCTGCTTGCGCGGGTCGTTCGCCGGAGCCTCGTCGTAGAGCTTCTTCGACATGTTCGCGATCGCGTTGTCGTTGACGTAGCCCTCGATCGCCCACGAGAACCCGTGGTCCGCGGTGTTCGGCGCGTACCCGAGGAACGTGCCCTCGTCGATGCCCTTGCGGCCGACCGCGCCGTTCGGCGGGGTCACCGTGGCGTTCTTGATCGCCGAGTCGTAGGCCGACTGGACGTCGAATCCCTTGACTCCCTTGAGATAGGCGTCCGCGAAGGCGGCGTCCGAACTCGTCCCGGTCATCAGATCCGCGTAACCGGGGGAGGACCAGCGCGAGATCCAGCCGCCGTCGCGGTACTGCTGCACGAAACCGTCCACCAGCTTGCCGGTGGTCTCTGGGCTGAGCAGCGAGTACGCCGACCACACCGTGCGATAGGTGTCCCAGAACCCGTTGTTGACGAAGAACTCGCCGTCGACCAGTTTCGCCCCGGTCTGTGTCGGAGTGTCCTGGCCGGTCTTCGGCGATACCGGGCTCGCGTACTTCTTCACCGGCTTCTCGACCGTGCCGACGTTCTCGAAGCCCGAGTTCGGGTACAGGAACAGGCGGTACAGGTTGGAGTACAGCGTGATCAGCTGATCCTTCGACGCGCCCTCGACCTCGACGACCTTGAGCTTCTCGTCCCACGCCTTCTGCGCGGTGTCGGCGACCGACTCGAGCGTCGCGTTCGGGGCGAGCTCCTGCTCCATGTTCTTCTTCGCCTGATCGACGCTGATCAGCGAGGTCGCGATCCGCATGTTCACCGTCTTGTCGGCACCCGCGTCGAACTTCAGGTAGCCGAGGACGTTGTCCCGCTTCTGGTCGCCCGAACCGGTCGACAGCTTCGAACCGGCGGTCACCGGCTTGTCGAAGGTGGCGTAGACGAACATCCGGGTCGCACCGGCGGACAACCCGCTCTTCACGTCGCTGTACCCGGTGATCGCCCGGCCAGCCGGGTCGAGGGTGAGCCCGCCGTTGTTGTTGACGTTGTCGAAGATCAGGTTCGAGTCCGCACCGGGGAACTCGAAGCGGTACAGCGCCGCGTGATCGGTCGGCGCGACCTCGGCCTTGATCCCGTTCTCGAAGTCGACGCCGTAGTAGTGCGCCCGCGCGGTCTCGTTCGAGTGCTTGAACGGCAGCTTCCGCGCCTCACGGTCGGGATTCGGCACCCCGGACGCGGTCGAGGGCAGGAACTGGAAGGTCTGCCGGTCCGCCATCCACGGACTCGGCGCGTGGCTCGCGGAGAACGCCTGCAGCGCCGGGAGGTTATGCTCGTTGTTGCGCGAGTGGTAGGAGTACATCCAGCTCAACGTGCCCGCGTCGGTCGTCGGGATCCAGAAGTTGAACCCGTGCGGCACCGCGGTCGCGGGCATGTTGTTGCCCCGCGAGAACGACCCGTTCGACAGCGAGCCGCGCGTGGTCAGCACGTTGTCGGACGGGCGAAGGCTCGCCGGCGGCGTCGGCGTCGCCGAGACCTTGATGTCGTCCAGCCAGCCCTGCAGCGAACCCGGCCCGTCGGCGTTGTCGTAGCCGACCAGGATCCGGTCGATCGTCTTGCCCTTCGCGACCACGCCGATCTGCGAGCGCACCAGGTTCCACTGGTTGGTGTAGAGCACCTTGCTCGCGCCCTGGCCCTGCGGCGAGAGCCCGAACCCGTACTGGTCGACCGCGCCGAGCTGGCTCAGGTACGTGCCGTCGGTGAACGCCAGGTCCACCGCGACGTTCGTGCTCGGGTACTTGAGGTCGCCGCGGATGAACTCCGGCTGCACCTTGTACGACAGCTCCGAGGTCGCCGCCACCGGGATGTCGACGTCGAAGATCTTGTTGTACGACCAGCCGTGCCCCTGCGCCTTGTGGCTGCCGGAGTAACGGAACGCCCGCAGGCCGGTGAAGCCCACCCGGTTCTTGCTGGTGTAGCCGCTGCCCGGGCCGCTGTCGGCGAAGCTGCGCATGTTCGGCAGCGCCGGCGGGGCCGGGTCCTCGTTGGCCAGCAGCAGCTCCGAAAGCTGCATGATCGGGCCGCCGTTGTTCTTGGTGACGTCGAGCCGGAAGTACTTGTACGCGGCGCTCGCGGCCGCGAGGCGGTACTCCTTCGTCTGGAACGGCTCGCTGAACTTCTGCCCGGTCTGCTTGTCCAGCTCCGTCCAAGTCTGGCCGTCGGCGGATCCCTGCAGTGTCCAGTCCTGCGGGTTGCGGTTGTCGAAGTCGTTCGCCGAGGACAGCGCGTACCGCGTGATCGACGTCGGCTCGGACAGCGTGACCCGCGCCCAGCCGGTCGGCGTCCAGGCCAGCCACTTGGTGTCGGTCGAGCCGTCGACGAGGTTCGAAGCCCCCTCGTTGGGGGTGTTCTCGCTGTTGGCGGAGACCTCGGTGACCTTGCCGCGGATGTCACCGGGGATGGTGGTGGCGTTCGCACCGTCGACACCGAAGGCCTTCGGCTTGCCCGACGGGTCGATGTCGACGGTGTCGCTCCACGTCGGCTCCGGTTCACCCGGCTCGAACGAGGAATAGAAGTCCGGTGGGGCCTCTTCGGCCGCGGAGGTGGCGGGGAGGGCTACCAGCCCGGACGCCACGACCGTGGCACTCAGAAGGCTGCAGACCCAAGGTCTGACGCTTCGGGGCATCGTTGCACCAATGCTTTCTCGCAGGGGGACCGGTGACGCCAAGAGAGAAAAACTCGCTTGTGACATCGATGTCAAGACACCCGGACAAACCTGGCCCGAAGTGGACAACCCGGATGCCCCCAAACCTGGTGGACAACGGACGGGAGCGGGGCCAGGGTGAATGAGCCAACTGAAGCCGATCCGGAAACTGGGGTGGGGAAATGCGGCGGTTGTCCATGCTCGGCGTGGCAGCGCTCATCACGGCAGGCTCGATACTCACGGCTCCGGCGGCCACCGCCGGCGAAACGACCTTCCGCCCGGTGCGCACCTGCGCCGATCTCGTGCGGACCTACGACCTTCCCGGCGCGGTCACCCACGTCAAGACCGCGACCGTGGTGCCGGCGACGGCGACCGAACCGGAGAACTGCGACGTCCGCGGCCACGTCGAACCGGCGGTGCAGTTCCAGCTACGGCTGCCGACCAAAACCTACGCGGGCCGGTACCTGCAGTTCGGCTGTGGCGGGTTCTGCGGCGTGGTCAACACGCCGCCGTTCGCCGACTGCGGCCTCCCGCACGGCGGCGACGTCGCGGTCGCGGCCACCGACGACGGTCACGTCGGCAAGACCCCTTTGGTGGTCGAGGACGGCAAGTGGGCCGAGAACGACCAGGCCGCGCGTGACGACTTCGCGTTCCGTGCGCCGCACGTGGTCTCGAAGGCGTCCAAGCGGCTGATCGCGGCGTTCTACGGCGCTCCGCCGAAGAAGTCCTACTTCAGCGGCTGCTCCGACGGCGGCCGCGAGGCGCTCCTGCTGGCCCAGCGCTACCCGCACGACTTCGACGGCATCGTCGCCGGCGCGCCCGCCGGATACTGGGGCCCGCTGCTCGGCGTCTACCAGACCTGGCTCGCGAAAGTGAACACCGGCGCCGACGGCAAGCCGATCCTGACCGCCGGCAAACTCCCGGCCCTGCACGCCGCCGCACTGTCCACATGCGACAAGTCCGACGGTCTCGGCGACGGCGCCATCGACGATCCGCGCACCTGCCGCTTCGACCCGGCCACCATCGCCTGCCCGCCGGGCACCGACAACGCCGGCTGCCTCACCGCGGCACAGGTCCAGGCCACCAAGAAGATCTACGCGCCGCCGACCGACGAACGCGGCCGCAAACTGTACCCGGGCGGCCAGACCGTCGGCTCCGAGCTCTCCTGGTACGGCTGGATCATCCCGTCACCGGAAACCGGCGGCGTCCCCTTCGCGCAGGCGCTCGCCGACAACTACCTGAAGTACATGGCCTACCCGATCGGGACACCGCATTCGTCGGTCGAGAAGTTCGCCTTCACCGCACGCGAATTCGACCGGCTGACCCCGGAAGGCATCCGCTCCAACGCGATGTCGACGGACCTGCGCGAATTCCGCCGTGCGGGCGGGAAACTCGTGATCTGGCACGGCTGGGCCGACCAGGCGATCCCCGCCGCGGGCAGCATCGACTACTACCAGCGGCTCACCCGCGCCAACGGCGGCCCCGCCGCGACGCAGAGCTGGGCGCGGCTGTTCATGGTGCCCGGCCTGTACCACTGCGCGACCGGCGACAAGCTGACCGAGTACGACCCGCTGAAGGAACTGGTCTCCTGGGTCGAACGTGGCACCGCGCCGGACCGGACCACCGCCACCGGCCGCGACGCCGACGGCAAGGTCTTCCGCACCCGGCCGGTGTTCCCGTATCCGCTGCAGGCCAAGTACGACGGCACCGGAAGCGTCGACGACGCCGCGAACTTCGTGCCGGTCCCGCCGTCGCGGCCTTCGCAGGACGTCGTGAACTGGGCCGGAAACGACCTGTATGGGAAGGCGGGCCCTGTCGCTCCCTAGGGGCCTTCACACGCGCCCCTGCCAGGAAACGCTCACCGGTGCGTGTTCCGTGAAGGCCTCCTTGAGGGACTCTGGGTCCCTCAAGGAGGCCTTCACGGAACGACCACCTGGCAGGACACCGCCCAGTGACCGGTCAGGAAAGAACGCCGTCCAGCAGGCGGACCCGCCGGTCCGCGATCCGGTGCACGTCGTCGTCGTGCGTCGCCACGATGACCGCGGCGCCCTCCTCGGCGCACCGCCGCAACAGCCGAAGCACGCGTGGCGTGCTCCCGGCGTCCAGATGCGCTGTGGGTTCGTCGGTGAGCAGGACCCGCGGCCGCCCGCTGACCGCCCTGGCGAGCGCGACCCGCTGCTGCTGCCCGAACGAGACCTCGAGCGGGTAGCGGTCGCCGAGTTCACCGATCCCGAGTTCCTCCAGCAGCCCCGAAACCCGCGCGTGGATGTCCTTCGCGCTGGGTTTGGGGACGTCGGAGCGGAGCCGCAAGGGCAGCGCCACGTTCTCCGCGATCGTCAGTTCGTTCGCGAGGCCGAGTGCCTGCGGCAGGACGGCGCACGTATGCCACGGCGGCGCGCCCGCTATCGGGATGCCGTCCAGCAGGACACTGCCGGAATCGGGCGAGTCGAAGCCGCACAGCAGCGCCAGCAGCGCGCTCTTGCCGGAACCGGACCGGCCGGAGACGGTGACCAGCTCGCCCGCGGCCACGCTCAGTTCGAGCCCCCGCAGGACTTCGACGTCGCCGCTGGGATGGGGGAACCGGCGGCGTAACCCGACGGCCTCGAGGGCGGGTTCCGCCATCACGGCACGACCTCCCGTTCTTCGACTTTTTCCAGTCTGCCCTTGTGCATCCGGGCGACCCGGCTGCCGAGTTCGATGAGCCGGTCGTCGTGTGAGGCGACGATGACGGCGAAATCCTGGCCCGCCAGGTACTTCAGGGTGTCGAGCACCCGGTCGGCGGACCCTTCGTCCAATTGGGACGTCGGCTCGTCGGCGAGGACGACGGTGGAGCGGCGAGCCAGGGTGCAGCCGAACGCGAGCCGCTGCTGCTGCCCGCCCGACAGTGCCGAGATCCGCCAGCTGCCGGTCCCGCCGAGACCCAGCTGATCGAGGATGTCGTCGGGCAGGCATTCGGTCCCCGCCGATTCCGCCGCCGCGCGGAGGTTGTCGGCGACGCTCAGGTACGCGAGCAGGTTGTCGGTCGGGTTCTGGAACACCAGGCCGAGGTGGTTCCGCCGCAGCGCTCGCCGGTCGCGATGCCGAAGCTTGCCGGTTTCGGTGCCCTGGAAGGAGATCGTGCCCCGCACGGGCTGCTCGAACAGGCCGAGCGTCCGCAGCAGGGTGGACTTGCCGGAGCCGGACGGCCCCGCCAGCACGGTGATCCCGCGCGCGGGGATGTCGATGGTGACGTCGTCGACGCCGGTGACGGTACCCGCCGGGGTCTGGTAGTCGACGCCGATCCCGCGCAGCCGGAAGATGGGTTTCTCAGGCACGGATCAACTCCGCGGTCCGGGCGGTGCGCACCGAGCGCATCGCGATCCAGCCCGCCAGCGCCACGACGAGCACACCGACGGCGAGAACGGTCAAAGCGAGCGGGGTCGGGTCCGGCAGCGCCGACTGGGGCGGGAGGAAGGTCGCCGGATCGAAGCGCGGCACCGAAAGCCCCGCGACCGAGACACCGCAGACGACGCCGATGACCACGGCGAGCCCGCTGAGCGCGCCCAGTTCCATCAGATGACTCGCCAGCAGGGCACGCGGCCGCATCCCCATCCGCAGCACCAGCGCCCCGGCCAGCGCGTTCTGGCGCCGGCGGACTTCGACCGCGACCAGCAGCGACAGCACCGCCACCACCCCGAGCACGGCACCGAGGAGGGCCATGAACGAGAACGTCCAGGACACGACGTAGAACGGGAGCGCGTCGAGTGCGGACTCACGGGTGACGCGGTTGACCGCCGTCGCCACCCCGACGGAGCTCAGCGCCTCGGTCACCTGGGTCATCGACGAGCTGGACAGCACGCTCCATTTGGGCACGCCGCGCAGCTGCGCGGCGCCGAGCGAATCCCGGGAGATCACGTACCCGGCCTTGGTGCCGATGATCGGGAACATCGGCAGTTCGCCGATCGCCCTGGCGTTCCCGAGGCCGGCGGGCAGCGCGGTCTTCTGGGCCGCGTTGTTCCCGATCCTGATCGCCGGGACACCGGCGCCGGCGCTGGACAGGCCGCTCAGCAACCGGTCGACCTCGGCGCCGTCGAGCGGGCCGAGCGTGGCGGCGCGCCGGAACGTCCGCGGGTCCACGACCAGCACGACATTGCCGGTGCCGGTCAGCTCGCCGACGATCGTGGTGGTGTCGCCGACCGAGGCGGGCAGCCGGACCTGTCCGGTACCGACGACGCTTTCGGTGTCGACCCTCGTCTCTGCCCCGACGAAAATGGCCGACTTCGTCTGCAGCGCCTCCTCCTGGCCGCGGGCGATGCCGATCCCGGTCGCCAGTGTCCCGATGGCCAGCGTGCCGATCACGAGCACACCGGTGACCGGCGCGCGGGCGCTGGCGAGCCGCCGGATGGCCAGTTGCAGCGCCGGCCGGGACCACAGCCGCGCGCGATGCGACGCGTGCAAGGCGAGCCAGGCCAGCCGTGCGGCGATGAGCCCGACGGTGAGCACGACGAACACCGGGTACGTGAGCGCCAGCGGGTCGACCTGGGGGAGCGGGTTGCCGATCCGGGACCCCTTGCTGTAGTCGACCAGCCGGTTCCAGCCGAGCAGGGCGACCCCGGCGGTGAGCAGCTCCCACGGGAAGAACGCCAGGATCTTCACCCGCCGACGGCCTCCCGAGCGGACGCGGCCGAGTTCGAACTCCCGGTGAGTGCGGACCGCGATCACCCCGGCGAGCAGCGCGAGCGAGACGAGCAGGATCGCGGCCGCGACGAGCGACCCCCACACCATCGCCCCGTCGTCCAGTTCACCTGGTGGTCCGTACACCCCGAGCAACAGCCGTGCGAGGACGCCGCCCGCCGCTCCACCGGCGACGATGGGGAGCCCGAGTTCGGCGACCGCGAGCAGGCCCAGCGCGCCCGGGCCACTGCCCCGGGCGGACAGCAACCTCAGCTGCGGGTGCCGCCGCTGGTACCACTGCAACGCGACGGTGCCGATCCCCGCGCAGCCGACCAGGATGCTGATGGCCGCGAGCGGCAGGATCGAGATCAGGACATTCGATTCGGCCTGGTTGCTGATCTCCACCGAACGCTCGAACGGCAGCGAGCCGACGATCGCGTCACCGAGACCTCGGGCACCCAGATCCGCCTTGACCGCGGCGATGAGGGCCTTCGAACGTTCCTGCAGGTCTTCGGCCTCGCTCACGGTCTTGGGAGGAGCCTCGTAGAACGACAGGTGCAGCGTCTTGATCACCGGGATGCCCAGCGCCCGGACCGTGTCGTCGAAGGTCTTCCCGTCGGTGGCGAACATGACCGAGTCGAGCGGGTCGTTGGCGAGCCTGCTGACGACGGCGTTCCGCTGCTGCGAGCACCACCAGCGCGGCGCCGGGTCGGCAAGGTCGCGGTACAACCCGGTCACCGGGGGCAACGGGGTGCCGCGGACGCTCGGCGTGGTCCCGGTTTTGATCCCTTCGGCGCCGGCCACGACGGTGCCGAGCCAGAAACCGGCGCTCGCCGACCCGTCCGTCAGGTCGAGATGGCCGGGAAGAGCCTGATCCCGGTGGGCGAGCACGACCTTGTAGTTCGGGTCGCCGTTGAACTCGGTGCCGGTGAGGTACGGCGTGTACCGGGAGGTGACCGGCGCGGCGAAACCGTGCGCAGGGGCGTTGCGGCGGACCGAGTCGACGACCTGCGGAGCGACCGAGGCGGGGACGTTGTCCTTGCTGAAGACGGGGCCGTAGTAGTCCGGGCACGCGATGCCGGACTGGTACGTCACCGCGGCACCGCCCGCGGCCGAGGCCTGCAGGATGGCGGCGGTGCCGAGGAAACAGGCCAAGAGGGCGGTCACCGCGGCGATGATCAAAGTCAGGGGACTGGTCAGTGCCGCCCTCGGAGCCGCTCGCCACGGCATTGTCACCCTGGGCCCGCCGGGAGCCCCCCACCTCACCCGCATGGATACGCACGCTACCGGTCGGGGCGCTTGGGCGACAGAAAGAAATCACCGTTTGTTGCCGATGTGAAGAAAGGCCTGGTCCATTGTGGTGATACGGGTGCGCGCCTACTGACTGTCGGTCACCAACTGATCGATCGGTGTCCTCTCGCCCGCCGCGTGCTCCGCCGAAAACGCGGTTTCTCCGAGCGCCGCCATCACGACACCGGTGATCCTGTCGACGTCGCCGCGTTCCCCCTTCGCCAGGGGAGCGCCCACCGATCGCCGCGAAGCCGCCGCAGCACCCAGCAGCCGCGCGGCCGCGCGATACGAGCCGGCTGCCGCTTCCGCCCCGGCCAGACCTTCCAGACCGAGGGCGATCGCGCGGGGATCCTCGCTGTGCCGGGCGATCGCGAGGCCGTCCAGCTGGAGCCGCTTCGCCTTCGCCGCGTCTCCGCGTTGCTCGGCGATGAACCCGAGCTCGGCGAGGATGAGCGTGCTGCCCGCTTCGGACTCCACGCGGCGATGCCAGTCCAGTATGGACAGCAGCCGCTGTTCGGCCTCCTCGAACAGCCCCTGACGTCGCTCGCCGAGCGCGAGCCCTGTCTCGGCGTAGACCTCGCCGGGTTTGAAACTGTGTTCGACGGCCAACGTCCTGGCCCGCTCGTGAAATTCCTTCGCCCCCTCGAAGTCGCCCGTGAGCATTGCCGTGCGGCCCAGCCAGGACAGTTTGTAGGCGACCTCCGGCCACAGCTCCAGTTCCTCCGCGCGGCGAAGGCTTTCCCGATGGACACGGGCGGCGTGGTCGTAATCCCCGGCTATCGACGCCAGCACGCCGACGACGAACGACGCTTGAAGCCAGCCCCAGCGTTCGCCGAGCCCGTCGAAGATCCCGGCGCTCTGAGCGGCGATCCGGCCGGCCCCGGTGAGGTCCCCACCGGCGATCAGATGGGTCGCCCGGTCGCTCAGCGCGGCCGCGGCGCTCCAGTCTTCACCGATGTCGCGGGCGGTTTCCAGCGCGCCGAGGGTGAGTTTCTCCGCCCGGCACAGGTCGCCGATCGTGGACCACGCGTAGCCGAGGAACCACAGCGTCCGCGCCCGTGCGACGGGATCGGCGATACCCCACACGGCGTCCTCCGCCGCACCCTCGGTGCAGGTGCCGTCGAGGACGGCGATGCCGGTGCTCCAGCCGAGAGCCTGCGCGTACTCGTCGCCGGTGTCGATCTCCGTGTCGAGTACCAGGTTCAGCGAGCGACGGGCCTCGCTGAGCCGTCCGCGGAGGAACCAGAACCAGGTCGTCGCGTTCACCAGCCGCAACGCGAGTCGGTGTTCTCCCAGCCTCAGCAGCGTTTCCAGCGCGCGCCGGGTGTTGGCGCCCTCGGCGTCCAGCCTGTCGAGCCAGCGCCGCTGCTCCTTCCCGCGCAGCCCCGGGTCGCCGCGTTCGGCCAGTTCGACGTGGAAACGGGCGTGCCGCAAGGACAGTTCGCCGAGTTCGCCTGCCTGTTCGACGTGTTCCAAGGCGTACGCCGAAACGGACTCCAGCAGCCGGAACCGCGGTTCGCCGGATCTGCCCGGCCTGCTGACCACGAGCGACCTGTCGACGAGCCGGGACACCAGGTCCATGACGTCGGCGGCGGCGATCCCGCCGCCGGCGCACACCGACTCGGCCGCGTCGAGCCCGCAGCCTTCGGCATGGACGGCGAGCCTGCGCAGGACGATCTGCTCGGGCTCGGAGAGCAGGCTCCAGCTCCAGTCGATCATCGCGCGGAGCGTCTGCTGGCGGCGCGGCCCGCCCCGCCTGCCCGAGGACAGCAGGCCGAACCGGTCGTCGAGGCGGGCGAGGAGTTCGTGCACGCCGAGCGTCCGGACCCGGGTGGCGGCGAGTTCGAGCGCCAGCGGGATGCCGTCGAGCGTGCGGCAGATGCGGGTGACGACGGCCGCGTTCCCGGCGTCCAGCGCGAACCCCGGAGCGGCCGCCGCGGCACGGGCGGTGAACAGCCGGACCGCGCTCGATTCCCGCACGGCGGCGAAATCAGCGTGCTCCGGCAGTTCGAGCGGCGGCACCGCCCAGACGTTCTCACCGGGCAGCCCGAGCGGTTCCTGGCTGGTGGCGAGCACACGCAGCCGCGGCGCCGCCGCGAGCAGCCGTTCCACCAGCGCCGCGACCGGTTCGACGACCTGTTCGCAGTTGTCCAGGACGAGCAGGATCTCCTTGTCCCGCAAGGCATCGGCCAGCGACTGCGTGACCGACTTCGCCGACGTGGCCTCCTCGCGGAGGTCCAGCACGGCCGCCAGGACGACGGCGACGAGGTCCTCGGGCGGGCACGTCGGGCACTCGACGGTGTCCAAGCCCGCGAGCTCGACGAGCCAGGTGCCGTCGGCCATCGCGTGCTTCGAGGCGGCCTCGATGGCGAGCCTGGTCTTGCCAACGCCACCAGGGCCGGTGAGAGTGACCAGCCGCGCGTCGGTGACGAGCGCGCCGACCTCCTTGACCGCCGTGGTGCGGCCGATCAGTTCGGTGAGTGATTCCGGCAGGTTCCCGCGCACCGGCTCGGCGGCGCGGACGGGTTCGAGATCCGGACTGCGGGTGAGGATCGCCTGGTGCAGGGCCGCGAGGTCCGGCCCCGGTTCGAGACCGGACTCGTCACGCAGACGAGCCCGGAGCTCGGCGTAGGCCTCCAGCGCTTCGCTGTGCCGCCCGGCGGCGTACAAGGCGCGCATCAGCAGGCCGCGGAGCCGCTCGCGCAACGGCTGCCGCGACACCAGCGCCGCCAGTTCCCCGGTGAGGAGGCCGTGTTCGCCGAGCGCGAGCCGGGCTTCGGCTCTGTCCTCTTCGGCGAGCAGCCTTTCCTCCTCCAGCCGCTGTGCCGCGGCCACGGCGAAGAGTTCGTCCTCGAATCCGGCGTACGCGGGACCTCGCCACAAGGCCAGCGCGTCCGCCAGCAGCGCGGCCCGCGCGCGCGGATCGACGGTGTCACGGGCGCGGGCGGTGAGCGCGCGGAACCGGTGGACGTCCAGGTCACCGGCCTTGACGGCGAGAACGTACCCGGCCGGTTGGTGCGTCACGATCTCCCTGGCGCCCGGCTCGGCCCGATCCAGCGTCCGGCGCAGCTGGGAGACCTTGGTCTGCAGGGTGTTGCCCGGATTGCCCGGCGGATGCTCGCCCCACAGATCGTCCGTCAACGACGGCACCGACGCCGCCCTGCCCTCCCGGCTCAGCAGCGCGGCGAGCAGGAGGCGGACCTTGGCCTCGGGCACGACGACGGGCTCGCCCGCGGTCGTCCACGCGGCGAGCGGTCCCAGCACTCCGAAACGCACGAAACCGACGTTAGCGCGGACCACTGACAAGACCGTGCGTGGACCCGCAGCGATCCGTGCGCGGGCGGCGGCACGGTGGTCCCATGAGCGAACACGGCAAGACCCCGGTGACGGTACTGGGGCTGGGCGCTATGGGAACCGCGCTCGTAGAGGCACTACTGGCCGCGGGACATCCGGTCACCGCGTGGAACCGGACCGCGAGCCGCGCCGAGGCGGTGGCGGCGAAGGGAGCTTCGGTCGCTTCGACCATCTCGGAGGCTCTCGCGGCGAACGACATCGTGATCGCCTGCCTGCTCGACTACGACTCGGTGCACGAGGTCCTCGACCCGGTCGCCGCCGAGCTCGCGGGACGGCAGCTGATCAACCTGACCAACGGCACCCCCGGCCAGGCACGCGAAATGGCCGCCTGGGCCGAAGACCTGGGCGCGGCGTACCTGGACGGCGGGATCATGGCGGTCCCGCCGATGATCGGCTCACCCGAGGCGTTCATCTTCTACAGCGGCTCGGGCACCGTCTTCGGCCGGGCCCGCACCGCACTCGACACCTTCGGCGGCGTCAACTACCTCGGCGCCGACCCCGGGCTGGCGCCGCTGTACGACATCGCGCTGCTCAGCGGGATGTACGGGAACTTCATCGGCGTCATCCAGGCCTTCACCCTCATCGGCTCCACCGGAGCCAAAGCAAGGGAGTTCGCTCCGCTGCTTCGCG
Source organism: Amycolatopsis sp. NPDC052450 (assembly GCF_044547565.1). Taxonomy (NCBI): domain Bacteria; kingdom Bacillati; phylum Actinomycetota; class Actinomycetes; order Pseudonocardiales; family Pseudonocardiaceae; genus Amycolatopsis; species Amycolatopsis sp. NPDC052450. Next base: position 84,368 of record NZ_JBIUAQ010000004.1, read on the forward strand.
GCTGGATGGACGCGATGAGCGGCTTCCTGGAGCGCACGGCCGAGCAGATCGACGACGGCGACTACGTGACCGGCGTCGTGTCGAACCTCGCGATGCAGGCCGCGGCCTTCCCGAACCTGGCGAAGGCCGCGGAGGAACAAGGCGTCAGCGCCGAGTTGCTCGCGCCGCTCCAGCCGCTGATGGACAAACGAGTCGCCGACGGACACGGCGCCGAAGACCTGATCGGCGTCATCGAACTCCTCAAGAAGTAAGGAAACACAATGATCACACTGATCGGGCTCGGCCCGATGGGACAGGCCATGGTCCGGGTACTCCTGGAGAACGGCCACGGAGTGACCGTCTGGAACCGCACCGCCGCCCGCGCGGACGGCGTGGTGGCGGCCGGTGCCGTTCGCGCCGAGACGCCGGCGGACGCGGTGGCGGCGTCGGAGCTGGTGCTGCTGAGCCTCACCGACTACGCGGCGATGTACGACATTCTCGGCAAGGCCGAGGATGCCTTGGCGGGCAAGGTGATCGTCAACCTCAGCTCGGACACCCCGGAGAAGACCCGCGAAGCCGCCGACTGGGTCAAGGCCCGCGGCGGGCAGTTCATCGCGGGTGGCGTCATGGTGCCGGCCCCGCTGGTGGGCAAAGAGGAGGCGTACGTCTTCTACAGCGGCCCCACCGACGTGTTCGAGAAGTACCGGGACATCCTGGCGCTGATCGGGCGGCCGGACTTCCTCGGCGAAGACGTCCGGCTGGCACAGCTGTTCTACCAGGCGCAGCTCGACATCTTCCTCAACGCGCTTTCGGCGTTCCTGCACGCGACCGCGCTCGTCCGCTCGGCCGGAGTGCCGAGCGCGAAGTTCGTGCCGTACGCCAAGGAGAACTACGCGATGATGGGCTTCTACCTGGAAGCCGCCGCGGAGCAGGTCGAGAAGGGCGAGCACCCCGGCGACGAGGCCAACGTGACGATGATGGGCGCGTCCGCCGACCACATCGTGCAGGCGAGCCGGGACGCCGGGATCGACGTCGTCCTGCCGGAGGCGATCAAGTCGCACTACGACCGGGCGATCGCCGCGGGACACGGGCGCAGCTCGTGGACCAGCCTTTACGAGATCATCAAGGAAGGGCGCGAGTAGTCGCCTGACTCACGGCGCGCATTGCCGGTCCGTGATGCCGCCCGCGTTCCGTGAAGGCCTCCTTGAGGGACCCAGAGTCCCTCAAGGAGGCCTTCACGGAACGTCCCCAACGACACCCAGTACGTCCAGGAACGCTTTCGCGGCCGGAGTGACCGTGGAGCGGTTCCAGACGAGGTGCTCGATCCGCGCGGGCGCGTCCCGCACCGGCACGGTGACGACGTCGGTCAGGGCAGGCACGTACTTCGACGGCAGCAGCGCCACACCCAGTCCCTGATGGATGAGCCGCGCCATGAAATCGGCGGCCGTCACCTCGAAGGCCACCTCCCGCGTGATCCCTGCCGCGGCGAAGGCCTGATCCGTCTGGGCCCGTCCCGCCGACCCGGTGGGGAAATCGACGAAGACCTCGGTCGAAAGCCGCTGCAAGTCCACTTCGGACTCGACGGCGAGAGGATGCCCCGGCGCCACCACGGCGATGAGATCGTCGCGGCCCAGTTCGCGGGTGGCCACACCCTGAGGCCGGTCGGACACCGGGAGGCCGAGGAACGCGACCTCGATCGCCCCGTCCTTGATCTGCTCCACCAGCTTTTCGCTCGCCCCGACCCGCAGCCCGATCCGGACGTGGGGATACCGGCCGCGGAAGGTGTGCAGCGCTGCCGGGACGTCAACCGCCGCGACGGTCGGGATGACGCCGACGGTGAGCCGTCCGCGGATCTCGCCGACGGCCGCGGCGACCTCCGAACCGGCCCGTTCGGCGGCCTCGAGACATTGCCGGGCAGCGGGCAGGAACGCTTCGCCCGCGGCGGTCAGCCGCACTCGGCGGCTCGTGCGCTCGAACAGCCGCGCGCCGAGTTCACGCTCCAGCCGCGCGATCTGGTGACTCAGCGCCGACTGCACGACCAGACAGCGTTCCGCGGCGCGCGTGAAGCTGTTCGTCTCCGCCACCGCCAGGACGTACCGCATCTGCTGAAGCTCCATGGATCCATCTTGAATCACGATGGATCAAGTGACAAACATGTGTTGGACTCATTGATCGTCGGAGCCCAAGCTGAAAAGCGTGAAAACGCTGACGACCACACCCCTCGCCGCCGGTCTCGCCGGTACCGCGCTGACCGCCTTCGCTCCCATGGTCTGGGGAACGACCTACGTGGTCACCACCGAACTCCTCCCGCCAGGGCATCCGCTGTTCGCCGGACTCATGCGCGCCCTGCCCGCCGGACTGATCGCGCTCGCCATCACCCGCACCCTCCCGCGCGGAACGTGGTGGCTGAAGGCAGCGGCGCTCGGCGTCCTCAATATCGGGCTGTTCTTCCCCTTGCTGTTCGTCGCCGCCGAACGGCTGCCCGGCGGGGTCGCCGCCACCCTCGGCGCCGCCCAGCCGCTACTCGTCGCGATCCTCGCCGTGGCGGTGCTGCGGCAGAGCCCGTCCGCGTGGCGATTCGCCTGGGGGATCGTCGGAATCGTCGGTGTCGGCCTGGTCGTGATCGGCCCCGCGGCGGGCTTCGACCTCGTCGGGGTCCTCGCCGGACTCGGCGGCGCCGGCACCATGGCGCTCGGTGTCACCCTCACCAAACGATGGGGACGCCCGGCCGACGTCGGGCCGACCGCGTTCGCCTCGTGGCAGCTCACCGCGGGCGGGTTGTTCCTGCTGCCGGTGACCTTCCTGTTCGAAGGCGCACCGCCCGCCATCGACCTGGACGCGGCTCTCGGTTACCTCTGGCTCGGCCTGATCGGCGGCCTGCTCGCCTACGTCCTGTGGTTCCGCGGCATCACGTCCCTGCCGGTCACCTCGGTCGCGGTCCTCGGCCTGCTTTCGCCGATGGTCGCCGCGGTGCTCGGCGCCGTGCTGCTCGGACAGTCGCTCGGCCCGGTCCAGCTCGCCGGTTTCGCCCTCGCCCTCGCCTCGATCGTGGCCGGCCAGATCACCCCGAAGACCAAGACGGAAGGCATCGTCCGATGAAGATCGCCGTTGTCGGAGCGTCGGGAATGGCAGGCTCCCGGATCGTCGCCGAGGCCGTTTCGCGCGGGCACCACGTCACTGCCGTCTTTCGCCGCACCGCACCGGAATCCCCGCATCCGGACGTCGACGTCGTCCGCGGTGACGTCACCGACGTCCGTCACATGAGCGCGGTTTTCGAGGGAGTGGACGCCGTCGTGGGCGCGACGAGACCCGCGCCCGGCGCCGAAGACACGGTCGCCGCCACGATCACTGCTCTGCTCGACGCCGCGGCGGGCACGCGTGTCCTGGTCGTCGGCGGCGCCGGGCCGTTGCGGTCGCCGTCCGGTGGGCTCGTGATCGACGACCCGGCGTTCGTGCCGCCGGCGTGGCGGACCATCGCCTCGGCCAGCCTGAGCCAGCTCCAGGCATGCGAGGCCCACGCGGGCGACTGGGTCTACCTCAGTCCGCCCGCGATGCTGGAGCCCGGTATCCGGACCGGGGCCTATCGGCGGGGCACGAAGACCATCGTCACCGCGGAGGACGGTTCGTCCGGGATCTCGGCGGAGGACCTCGCCGTCGCCGTCGTGGACGAACTCGAGAATCCTGGCCAGGACCGGCATTTCACCGTCGGCTACTGAAGTTGCATCGCCACTTCAGCTCGGGCGGGTCTCCGGGTGATGGCGTCTCCGGACTCCGTTCGGCCTCGATCTGGATCTCGATGTTGGTCTTGTGCGAGATCGGGTCCCAGATCTCCTCGATCGGGGCCAACAGCGACTGGCTGACGCCCGCCCGGCGAGCGCGCGCCGCGTACCAAGCGAATCCGGCCAGGAAGAGGGGAAGGCTGAGAAACGCGGCCACGGGTGCCAGGAACTCCATGCACCGGACGATACAGTAACGTCGTGTATCCAGAAACGTTCTGTTACTGAATTGGCGGGCGATGACCAGGCTGACACGGGCCGAACAGCAGCGGCGCACCCACGAACACCTGCTGGAGGCCGGTCGGCAGGTCTTCTTGCGGCGCGGTTTCCTGGCGGCGACGGTCGAGGAGATCGCGGACGACGCCGGGTACACCCGCGGCGCCGTCTACAAGCACTTCGGCGGCAAGGAAGGGCTGTGGCTGGCGATCATCGAAGCCGGCGCGGAAGGTCACCTCGCGGAGCTGCGGAAAACCCTCGCCCTCGCCACCACCCGGGACGACGTGATCGCGGCATTGGCTCCTGCCGACGTGGTGGACAAGGATGCCGCCAGATGGAGCGCGGCGGCCGCGGAAGTGCTCGCCGCGACGGCACAGCAGCCCGAAACCGCCGCCCTTGTCGCCGCCATCCAACAGCGCCACGACGACGAGGTCGTCGCTCTCCTCGTCGAACACGCGAAGCGGCTCCACCTCGAACCCGCCCTGCCGCTCCATGAGGCCGTCGTGATGCTGGGCGCCCTGGGCATCGGGCTCGCCCTGCGTCAGGCGGTCGCGCCCGCCGCCGACCCCGCCGCCATCCTCACCCATGTGCTGGACTCGGTGTTCCCGCCCGAGGCGACGTGAGAAACTCCAGTGCGTGATCGATTCCTTCACCACCGCCGACCTCGTCGACGAACACGGCGACCGGCTGCGCGTCTGCGACACCCAGTTCCGCCAGTTCGGCGGGCACCGGAAGTTCTCGGGCCCCATCCGGACGGTCTCCTGCCACGAGGACAACGGCCTGGTCAAGAAACTGCTGACCACCCCCGGTGACGGCGGCGTCCTGGTGGTCGACGGCGGCGGCTCCCTGCACAGCGCGCTGACCGGCGACATGATCGCGAAGTCCGCCGTGGACAACGGCTGGGCGGGCGTGGTCGTCAACGGCGCGGTCCGCGACAGCGCCGAACTCGCCGGGCTCCCGCTCGGAGTGAAGGCGCTCGGCACCAACCCGCGCAAGAGTTCCAAGGCGGGCGTCGGCGCTGTCGACGTCCCTGTCGGTTTCGGGGGAGTGACCTTCGCTCCCGGCGACACCCTCTACGCCGATGACGACGGCGTCGTGGTCCTTCCCGCGACCACGGCCTGATCCGGCTCAGACGACGATGACCCGGCGGCCGCGGGTGTGCCCGGCGTGGCTGTCGACGTGGGCCGCCGCGGCATCGGCCAGTGAGTAGGACTTCTCGACCGGGATGTGCAGCTTGCCCCGCGAAATGAGGTCGACTGCTTCGGCCAGCGCGTCCGGCACGCTTCCGGCCACCCCGGAGAACCGGACGCCGAGCTGGGGTGCACTGAGATCGGCGATGGTGAGCACCTTGTCCGGTGCCCCGGTCAGCTCGACCAGTTCGGCGATCACGCCCGACCCCGCCAGGTCGAGAGCCGCGTCGATCCGGCCGAGCCGCCGCACCCGCTCCACCCAGCCCTCCCCGTAGGTCGTGGCGACCGCGCCCAGGCCGCGCAGATAGTCCTGGTTCGCGGCGCCCGCCGTGCCGATCACCGCTATGCCACGCTCGCGGGCGATCTGCAGCACCGCTGAACCGACCCCGCCGGACGCGCCACTGACCAGCAGCGTCTCGCCGGGTCGCACGCCGACTTCGCGGATGAGACGCAACGCGGTCTCGACCACGGAGGGGTATCCGGCGGCCTCTTCGAAGGTGAGTCCCTCGGGCATCACGGCCCATGCCGTCAGCACGGCGAACTCGGCATAGGTGTTCGAACCCTCGCCGAATACCGAGTCGCCGATCTCGACGCCGGCCACGCCATCGCCGACCTCGTCCACCACGCCGGCGGCGTCCAATCCCACGCCGGACGGCAGCACGGTCGGATGGGCACCGAGGACCTGCCCTTCACGCACCCGCCAGTCGACAGGGTTCACTCCCGCCGCCCGCACGGCGATGCGCACCTGACCGGGGCCGGCGTGCGGATCCTCGGCGTCGACGAGCTGCAGGACTTCCGGACCGCCGAACTCGGTAAAGATCACTTTCTTCATGCGACCGACCGTAGCACTAACGGTTAGCGTTTTGAAACCGTTGTTGTTTTGGATCTGCTAGCGTCGCCGCATGACCGTGCCGACCGGACGTCGTGAGCGCAAGAAGGCCGCGACCCGTCAGAAGATCGCCGACACCGCTCTCCGGCTCTTCCTGGAACGCGGATACGACGCGGTGGGCATTCGCGAGGTGGCCGCGGAGGCCGACGTCGCCGTCACCACGCTCTTCTCCCACTTCGCCTCGAAAGAGGCCCTGGTGTTCGAACAGGACGCCGACTTCGAGCAAGGTCTCACGCGCGCGGTCACCGAACGGGCCCCGCACGAGCCGCTCATCCCCGCGTTGCGCCGCGAGATCCACGCGATGGTGCGGCATTGCACGGCGGACGGCGCCGCGCCGATCTGGCGCATGATCGACGGATCGCCGGCGCTGCGGGAGTACGAAGACTCGATGAGGCTGCGCCACGCCGAAGCCCTGGCGGCCGCCATCGCGGCCGATCCCGGCCTGTCCCGGTCGACGACGGCCTGCCGCACGATCGCGCGGTTCGTGATCGACGCCTATTCGATCGGCAGGGAGGCGGCCGATCCCGAGGCCGCGGTGGACGAGATCTTCCGGATGATCGAAGCGGCCTGGGAGACCGTCAGCCCTTCGGCATGAGGCAAAGTTCCCTGGACTGTCCCGACTCGAAGTCGTAGACGACGGGGTTGCCGTACTCGTAACCCGGCACGGACGCACAGTCCGAACCGGACCCGGACGAAAGCTGTGCCATCACCGAGTAGTTGGCCGTGCTGTCCGAACAGTGGACCCGGACGGCGCTGGCGCTGAACTTGCCGTTGCTCCCGGCGTCCTCGTCAGCCGAGATGCAGTCTCCGGCCTGCGCGGAGAACGGGTCGGGATCGACCTCGGGCGCACTACCACCCGGGGCATTGTCAGCGGTGGCGCTGCCACTGGTGGTGATCGCCACGGTCACCGCGATCGCCCCGCCGGTGACGACGAGCGCCGCGGCCGCGATCCCGGCGATCAGCGCGGTGTTCGGGGCCTTCTTCGGCGGCGCGACGGGGTACTGCTGCCAGATGGGTGGCTGTTGCTGAGGGTAGGTCACCTCATCATGATCGGCCGCGCCGATGAAATTCCGATGACACGGCTCATTTGCGGGCGACGAGCCGTTCCACCAGCCCGAGTTTGAACCGCTCCCGGTGCTCCACGGCAAGGCCGAGGCCGCCGATCTTGTCGAGCGGACGCCGGAGGAAGTGTTCGCCCGCCATCGGCACGGTGACCTTTTCGGCGAGCCACTGCAGACCGCGCACGGCACGCGACGAACTCGCGATGTGGTCGAGCAGGATGAGCCTGCCGCCCGGCCGGAGGATCCTGGCCATTTCCCGCAACGCCTTGCCGTCGTCCGGGATGGCGCACAGTCCGAGCGTGCAGACCACGGTGTCGAACGAATCGGCGTCGAAGGGCAGGTCGTGCGCGTCCGCCCGCCGCAGCGTCACCGGATGACCGAGGCGTTCGGCGCGGCCGCGGGCGACGGCGAGCATGCCGTCACTGAGGTCGATGCCGGTGAGCGTGACGCCTTCGGGATAGAGCGGCAGGTTCAGGCCGGTCCCGACGGCGACTTCGAGGACGTCGCCGGTGGCCTGGCCGCAGGCCCACGCGCGGGAATCGCCGAAGAGCTTGCGGTCCAGGAACTGCATCTCCCGGTCGTAGTTCCGGGATTTTCCGTCCCAGTAACGGTTCCATCGTGCGAGCCGGGTCATGACGCTCCCTTTCAACAGCAGTGTTCGCCGCGCCAGGCCTCGCGGCCTTCCTTGATCGCGACCGCGGCGATGACGAGCGCGACCAGCGGATCGGCCCAGTACCAGCCGAAGAGGCTGTTGAGCAGCAACCCGACGAGAAGCACACCGGAAAGATAGGTGCAGAGCAAGGTCTGCTTTGAATCGGCGACGGCGCTCGCGGAGCCGAGTTCGCGCCCGGCGCGACGCTGGGCGTAGGACAGGAAAGGCATCACGAGCAGCGAGATCGCCGCCAGCACGATGCCGACGGGGGAGTGCTCGGCGTGGTCGGCGCCGAACAGGGTGCGTACCGATTCGACGGCGACGTACGCGGCCAGCGCGAAGAAGGAGACCGCGATGACCTTGAGCGCGGTGCGTTCGCGGGCTTCGGGGTCCTTGCCGGAGAACTGCCAGGCGACGGCCGTGGCGGACGCGACTTCGATGATCGAGTCCAGGCCGAAGCCGATCAGGGCGGTCGAGGAGGCGACCGTGCCCGCGGAGATGGCGACGACCGCCTCGACGACGTTGTAGGTGATCGTCGCGGCGACCAGGAGCCGGACCCGGCGCGACAGCGCGAGACGACGATCCGGGTCCACGGTGGACTTCGTGGCGCAGCAGCCGTCCGCGCAGGAACTCATCGGAGCACCTGAAGGGCGTCGTCGTCCACACAGGGCTCGGCGGTGTCGACGGCGAGTACGACCTGGACCAGTTCCCGCAGCGCGCGGGCCAGATGCGCGTCCGCCAGCGAGTAGCGGACCTGCCTGCCCTCGTAGGTGGCCACGACCAGTCCGCAGCCCCGCAGGCAGGCAAGGTGGTTCGACACGTTCGAGCGGCTCAAGCCGAGTTCGTCGGCAAGCCTGCCGGGATAGCTCACTCCGTCGAGCAGGGCGACCAGGATCCGGCAGCGGTTCGGGTCGGCCAGAGCGCGGCCGAGCCGGGCGAGGGCGGCGCCCTGAGTCTCACATGTCAGCACGGATACGACAGTACAGCCACCGCTGACATGTAGGCAACGGGGCTGAAACCGTGACACGACGGAGTGTCCGGCCGCGACCCTCTGTTTCGTCGCTTTCCGTCAAGCCGTCGCCGAACACGGGTGCGGAGGCGACCCGAAAGTGTCCGACGCGTCCACTCCAACGGCCGCATCGCGGGTACACCCGGGAGTTCCGGCACGGCTTCGCATAACACCTCAGAACAATCGCTGGACCGATTGCGTGGCGGCTTTAAAGCGTCGAGTAACGTCGACAAAAGCGTTCCTGTGCAATGGGAAAATCGGCATTCGGGTGGCCTTGACGCATTACCTGAAAGTGCGCTTGTGCGGGAAAAACACCTTGCTATGTTGATCCTGCGGGGCCGCACTTCGGGGTACGACCGGCACGCCGCGACTTGTGGTTCTTGTTTGTCAGCACGACTATCGAAGGGTGGACCTTGCTGTGACCGTGACCGAATCGGGCACTTCCGCCGAAGGTGTCCAAGGGCCGGAAAATCCGCAGCTGAGTTTGGGCCGGGCCGCCGCGCGCAACCTCGCGACCACGACCAAGACCGTTCCGCAGATGCAGGGAATTTCCTCCCGCTGGCTGCTGAAGATGCTCGAATGGGTTCAGGTGAACGGCGGCGCCTACCGGGTCAACCGGCGGCTCAATTACGCGGTCGGCGACGGGCGGGTGACCTTCTCGAAGGCCGGCAACCAGGTGAGCGTGATCCCGGCGGAATTGGGAGAATTGAAGCCGCTCAAGGGATACGACGACGAAGAGGTACTCGTCGAACTCGCCGGCCGCTTCGAACAGCAGGAGGTGGCGGCAGGGGACGTACTCGTCGAATTCGGCCACCGGGCGGATCGCGTCTACCTCATCGCGCACGGCAAGATCACCAAGACCGGCCCCGGCCCGTATGGTGACGAGACCGCGCTGGGCGTGGTCAAGGACGGCGACTATTTCGGCGCGCAGGCCCTCGTCGCCGACGACGGCATCTGGGAGTTCACCGCCAAGGCGGCCACCGCCTGCACGGTGCTCACCTTGGACCGCCGGGACTTCGAGCGCGTACTGGAACAGTCCGAATCGCTGCAGGCCCAGATCGAGCGGGCGACGCAGGACTCCGGACGTGCCAACGACTTCGGCGAGGCCGAGATCGACATCTCGTCCGGACACGACGGCGAGCCGCTGCTGCCTGGCACCTTCGTCGACTACGAGACCTCGCCACGCGAATACGAACTGAGCGTCGCCCAGACGGTGCTCCGGGTCCACAGTCGCGTTTCCGACCTCTACAACCAGCCGATGGACCAGACCGAGCAGCAGTTGCGCCTGACCATCGAGGCGCTGCGCGAGCGCCAAGAGTACGAAATGATCAACAACACGGACTTCGGGCTGCTCCACAACGCCGACTTCACCCAGCGCATCGCGACACGCACCGGTCCGCCCACTCCGGACGACTTCGACGACCTGCTCGCCCTGGTGTGGAAGGAACCCGGCTTCTTCCTCGCGCATCCGCGCACGATCGCCGCGTTCAGCCGCGAGTGCAGCAAGCGCGGCATCTACCCGACCGGGGTCGACCTCGGCGGGCACAAGGTGCCGTCGTGGCGCGGTGTCCCGATCCTGCCGTGCAACAAGATCCCGGTGAGCCAGACCAGCACCAGTTCCGTGCTGTTGATGCGCACCGGCGAGAAGAGCCAGGGCGTGGTCGGCCTGCGTCAGATCGGCCTGCCGGACGAATACGAGCCCGGGCTGAACGTCCGGTTCATGGGCATCTCGGAGCAGGCGATCATCTCCTACCTGGTCAGCACCTACTACTCCGCCGCAGTGCTCGTACCGGACGCGCTCGCCGTCCTCGAAGCCGCCGAACTCGGCCGCGAAGGATGACCGCCGCGACGCCGGAGGCCGACCGGCGGCTCAGTCTCGGCCCAGCCGCCGCGCGGAACCTGGCGACGACCACCAAGACGCGGCCGCAGATGCAGAGCATCACGCCGCGGTGGCTGCTGAAGATGCTGCCCTGGGTCGAGGCGAACGGCGGCACGTACCGGGTCAACCGGCGGCTGACCTACGCCGTCGGTGACGGGCGGGTGACCTTCACCAACGTCGGCACCGAGGTGCGGGTCGTCCCGCAGGAACTCGCGGAATTGGCGTTGCTGCGCGGTTTCGACGACGAGGACACCCTCACCGCGCTCGCCGACCGGTTCGTGCAGCACGAGTACCGGCCCGGCGAGACCATCGTCAGCCACGGTTCGCCGCTCGACGAGGTCGTGCTGGTCGCGCACGGCAAGGTCGCCAAGGTGGCGCCCGGTGAGTACGGCACCGAAGCCGCCATCGGGAGCATGGCCGATGGCGACCACTTCGGTGACGAAATGCTCGCCGGCATCGACCGGAACTGGCCGTTCACCGTCAAGGCCGTCACCCCGGTCATCGTGCTGACCCTGCGCGCCGACGACTTCGCCGACCTCAACGGCCGATCCGAGGCGATGCGCCGCCACGTGCAGGACATGCTGGCACACAAGGGAAAGCCGCAGAACGCCAAGGGCGAGGCCGAGATCGGGATGTCGTCCGGGCACGACGGCGAGCCGATACTGCCGGGCACGTTCGTCGACTACGAGACCTCGCCACGCGAATACGACCTGGCCGTCGCGCAGACGGCGCTGCGGGTGCACACGCGGGTGACCGATCTCTACAACGGGCCGATGGACCAGTTCGACGAGCAGCTCCGGCTGACCGTGTCGGCGTTGCGGGAGCGGCAGGAACACGACCTGATCAACAACCGCGAGTTCGGGCTGCTGCACAACGCCGATCTCAAATCACGGTTCCAGACCCGGTCGGGCCCGCCGACGCCGGACGACATGGACGAACTCGTCAGCCGTCGCCGCAAGACGAAGTTCTTCCTCGCCCATCCGCGCACGATCGCCGCGTTCGGCAGGGAATGCACGCGCCGCAGCCTGTATCCGGAAGGCACCACGGTCGACGGCAAGGTGGTCAACGCGTGGCGCGGGGTGCCGATCCTGCCCTGCGACAAGATCCCGATCACCGACAGCGGCACTTCCTCGATCCTCGCCATGCGGACCGGCGTGGAGGACAACGGTGTGATCGGGCTGCACCAGACCGGTCTTCCCGACGAGTACGAGCCGGGCCTGAACGTGCGCTTCGAGGGCATCAACGAACAGGCCGTCGCCAACTACCTGGTCAGCACCTACTACTCCGCCGCCGTGCTCGTTCCCGACGCGCTCGGCGTCCTGGAAAACGTCGAGGTCGCACGTTGACACCCCGGCCGGCCACGACAACGAACAACAAAGCTTCAGAAAGGACCACACACGTGACCATCGCCCGTACCCCCGCTCCCGCGAAGGTGCTGCGCACCGAGTACCAGAAGTCGGTGGCGTCGTACTGGAACAAGGAGAAGGACCCGGTCAACCTGCGTCTTGGCGATGTGGACGGGCTCTATCACCACCACTACGGGATCGGCGAGGTCGACTGGTCGGTGCTGGAAGGCCCCGAGAACACCCGTGACGAGCGGATCATCGCCGAAATGCACCGGCTGGAGACCGCGCAGGCGGACGTCCTGCTCGACCACCTCGGCGACGTCAAACCGGACGACCGGCTCCTCGACGCCGGGTGCGGACGCGGCGGGTCCAGCATCATGGCCAACGCACGGTTCGGCTGCCACGTCGACGGGATCTCGATCTCGGAGAAGCAGGTCGAGTTCGCCAATCACCAGGCGGACATCAGGGGTGTCGCCGACCGGGTGCGCTACCACTTCCGGAACATGCTCGACACCGGCTTCGAAACCGGTTCGCGCAAGGCGATCTGGAACAACGAAAGCACCATGTACGTGGACCTCCACGAGCTCTTCGCCGAGCACGCGCGACAGCTGGAGTTCGGCGGGCGCTACGTCACCATCACCGGCTGCTACAACGACGTGACCGGTGGCCGGTCCAAGGCCGTCGCGCAGATCGACCAGCACTACACCTGCAACATCCATCCGCGCAGCCAGTACTTCAAGGCCATGACGGCCAACGACCTGGTGCCGATCTCGGTGGTGGACCTGACGCCGGACACGATCCCGTACTGGGAACTGCGGGCGAAGTCTTCGGTCGCGACCGGGATCGAGGGCCCGTTCCTGGACGCCTATCGCGAAGGCAGTTTCCACTACCTGCTGATCGCCGCGGACCGCGTCTGATCCCGCGAGACCATCGGAGTAAGCGATGACCGAACAGGGTGCGCTCGCCACACTACTGGCCGGTCCGAGCGGACTGGGCACGTCAGCCGCTCGGCTGGCGGCCCGGCTGGCCGCTGTTCCCCCGGTGTCGGTGGAGGAAACTCCGCCGCCACCGGAGGAACCCGCTCTCGACCCGTCGTACGCGTATCGGCCGTGGGGCGACGGGTCCGCGCCGCCGTTGTACTGCCCCGTCACCGAACGCATCAACGATCCGCTCGCCGAGGAGGTCGACAGACGGCTGGTCCTGTGGGCGGGGGAGTGCGGGTTCGGCGAGGAGGAATGCGAGCAGATCGGGAAAGCGGGTTTCGGCAGGCTCGTCATGCTCGCCCACCCGGACTGCGAGGATCCCGACAAACTGCTGATCTCCGCGCGGCTCAACGCCGCCTGGTGGGCGGCCGACGACCTCTACGCCGACGACACCTCGCTCGGGGCCGTGCCGGCCGAGCTGCCACCGAAGCTGGCGCTCGCGATGGCCGCCATGGACCCGGTGCCGTCACTGGGCGATTTCAGCCGCGACCTCGACGAAACGCTGCGAAACGACCGGGTCCTGGTGGCCCTCAACTCGGGGACGGACTTCCTGCGGCAAGCCGGGACCGCCGCACAGGTGCAACGGGTCTGCTATTCGACCTTCGCGATGTTCGTGAGCTGGAGCGCCTACGCGGCATGGCGCCACAGCGGGAAATACCCGCCCGCCTGGGAGTACCTCGCGGCCCGGCAGCACGACAGCTTCTACACGTCGATGACACTGATCGACGTCCTCGGCGGCTACGAACTGACGTCGAACCTCTACTACGACCCGCGGGTCCGTGAGGCGGCGATCCAGGCGGGCACGGCTGCCGTGCTGGTCAACGACGTGCACTCGGTCGCCAAGGACCTGGAGGACGAGTCGCCACCCTGCAACGCGGTCCTGCTGATCGCCGACGACCGGAAATGCTCGATCGAAGAGGCCACGGCGATCACCGTCGAACTGCACAACGACGTCGTCCGGGACTTCCAAGCGGCGCACGAGAAGCTGAGCGCCGTGCCTTCCCTTGAACTGCAACGGTTTCTGCGCGGGTTGCGGGGATGGATGGGCGGCGGTTTCGAATGGCACTCGACGAGCCCGCGGTACCGGACGAAGCCCGCGGGGTGACGACCTCGTGAGTGGCAGGGACGGTTATTGAGGGGTAAGGCAAAGGTGGCAGGTTGCGAAAGCCACTTTGGCAACCTTGAAGGTTGCGAAAGTGGCTTTCGCAACGTCGGGAGCAGGGTGCGGTAGCGAAGAGGGGGCCTTCATTACCGCCGCTGGAACCCATGGCCGAGATGCGTCGCGAAAGCCACTTTCGCGACGCCTGAGGTCCCGAAAGTGGCTTTCGCGACAGGGTCGCCCGACGGCCGCGAGCGAATCCCGCGTCCCTGCACCTTTGCCTTATCCCTCAATAACCCTCTTTTCCACTAACGAGGCTTGGCCGGTTCGGCACCAGTGATCTCGTCCGCCCGAGGTACATGAAGGAGCCCTTCACGGACTGCGATCCCGGTACTAACCTACGAGACCCATCGTCAGACGACACCCGCCTCGATCAACTGCTGCCAGATCACGCCCTGGTCCACGACCTCGACTTCGAGCTTTTCGGCCTTCGTCAGCTTGCTCGCCCCGACGTCGGCGCCGGTGATGAGCAGGTCCGTGTTCGCCGAGACCGACGACGCGATGGTCGCGCCCGCCTTTTCGCACAACCGCTGGAAGGTGGGACGCGGCACCTTCTCGCCGGAACGGGGGTCGCTGATCGATCCGGTGACCACGACCGTCTTGCCTGCCAGCGGCGCGCCGGCCGCGACGACCGGCGGAAGGTCCTCTTCGCGCACGTCCAGGGAGACGCCGGCCTCCCGCAGCCGCTCGAGTTCGGGGCGCAGCCGGGTGAGGTGCTCGATCAGGGACGCGGCGACCTTCGGGCCGATGTCCTCCACGGCGACGAGGCCCTCTTCGCCCGCGTCGGCGACGTCTTCCAGCGAACCGAATCCCGCCCGGCACAGCCGCGCGGCGGTGCCCTCGGAGGCCATCGGGATCGCCAGCCCGATCAGCGCCCGGCGCAGACCGACGGCGCGGCTCTTGTCGATGGACTCGATCATGCGGGTCGCGGAGATCTCGCCGATGCGGTCGAACTCCAGCAGCGTTTCCTTGGTGAGCCGGTAGAAGTCCGACGGGTGTTCGAGAATCCCGGCCTCGGCGAGCCGCTCGATCCAGACCCCGCCGATCGCGTCGATGTCCGCGGCGGCGCGCGACGCCCAGTGGATCAGCCGCCGGACGGTCTGTGCGGGGCAGGCGACGTTGGTACAGAACAGCTCGCGGCTGTTGCCCTGTTCGGTCAGCGGTTCTTCGCACGACGGGCACACCGACGGCGGCACGATCTCCCGCTCCTCGCCCGTGCGCTTGGTGGCGTCGAGGACGCCCGCCACGAACGGGATCACGTCACCGGCGCGGCGCACCAGCACGGTGTCGCCGATCTTGATGCCGCGGGCGCGGATGACCTCCTGGTTGGCCAGCGTCGCCCGGGTGACGGTGGTCCCGCCGACGAACACCGGCTCCAGCCACGCGACGGGAGCGATCTTGCCGGTCTTGCCGACATCCCAGACCACGTCGGCGAGCACCGTGGTCTTCTCCTCGGCGGCGAATTTGAACGCCAGCGCACCGCGCGGTGAGCTGGACCGGGTTCCGGCGGCCGCGTAGGCGTCGCGATCGGCCAGGCGCAGCACGGCACCGTCGAGGTCGTAGTCGAGGTCGTTGCGCTGCTGCTCGATGGTCGTGATGACGGCCTGTGCCGCTTCGGCGTCTTCGCAGTGCCGCATGTCGGCGGCGGCGAACCCGAGCGTCCTCAGCGCGCCGTCGAGATCGGTTTCCGCGCTCTCGGGTTCGGTGGAGAGGTCGAAGGCGAAGAACTGGAGACGCCGCTCGGCGACGGTGGCCGGGTCCTTGGCACGCAGCGTTCCGGCGGCGGCGTTCCGCGGGTTGATCAGCGGTTTGTCCGGGTGGACCTTGTTGTAGGCGGCGAAGGTGGAGCGCAGCATGACGGCCTCGCCGCGGACCTCGACCCGGCCCGGCGCGTCGACCTTGTCCGGGACGCCGTCGGTCAGCGCCCGCACCAGCATGGTCACGTCGTCACCCGTGGTCCCGTCGCCGCGGGTGACGGCCCTGGCGAGCCGCCCGTTCTCGTACACCAGGGCCAGCGACAGGCCGTCGAGTTTGGGCATGACGACCACCGGCTGCCCAGGGAAGCGGGTGAAGAACGCCGCGACCTGCTCGGGTTTGGTCGCCTTCTCCAGCGACAACATCGGGCGCGAGTGCCGGATGGGTGCGTGCAGGATGGCGGGCGCGCCGACCTGGTCGAGCGGGTTCGGATCCGGGGCCAGCTCGGGGTTGGCCTCGATGAGGCCGCGCAATTCGTCTTCGATCGCGTCGTAGTCGGCGTCGGCCACCTTCGGCGAGCCCCGGTAGTAGGCGTCGCGAAGGACGACGATCTGATCGGCGAGTTCTTGGATGCGGTCCCGAGCGTTCACCGGGCAGAGATTACCCGCGACCACCGACAGAACACCGTCCGAAGAGGACTCGTGTCACGGATTGATGGCGAGGACCAGGAACGAGGCCAGCAGGACCAGGTGCACCCCGCCCTGCAGCCGGGTCGCGCGGCCGGGGACGACGGTGAGCACGCTGACCGCGATCGTCAGCGCCAGCAGCACGATGTGCGTGGCGCCGAGGCCCAGCATCAGCGGCCCGTCCAGCCAGATCGACGCCAGCGCGATGGTCGGGATGGTGAGCCCGATGCTCGCGATCGCCGAACCGTAGGCGAGGTTGAGGCTGGTCTGCATCCGGTCGCGCCGGGCGGCCCGGCTCGCGGCCAGGGTCTCCGGCAGCAGGACCAGCATGGCGATCACGACGCCGACGAACGACTGCGGGAAGCCCGCCGCCCTGACCCCCGCTTCGATCGCCGGTGATTCGACCTTCGCCAGTCCGACGACGGCGACCAGCGCCACCAGCAGCAACCCGAGGCTGGTCAGCGCCGCCTTGGAGGTCGGCGGTTCGGCGTGTTCCTCTTCCTTGACAGAACCCTCGCTGTCGACCGGCAGAAAGAAGTCACGGTGACGCACGGTCTGGGTGAGCACGAAAAGGCCGTAGAGCAGCAGTGAGGCGACAGCGGCGAAGGTCAGCTGCGTGCCGTTGAAGGCCGGGCCGGGAGTGCTGGTGGTGAACGTCGGCAGCACGAGGCTGACGGTGGCGAGCGTCGCCACGGTCGCGAGCGCACCGCCGCTGCCTTCCGGGTTGAAATGCGTCTCGCCGGTGCGGCGAGCGCCGACCATGAGTGAAATGCCGGCGATGCCGTTCATCGTGATCATGACCGCGGCGAACACGGTGTCACGGGCCAGCGTGCCTGCCTCGGGGCCGCCGGAGGACATCATCGTCACGATCAGCGCGACTTCGATGACCGTGACCGCGATCGCCAGCACCAGCGAGCCGAAGGGTTCGCCGACGCGATGCGCGACCACTTCGGCGTGGTGGACCGCGGCCAGCACGGTCCCGCCGAGCGCCAGCGCGACGACGACAACCGGCACCGGGCCCAGTTCGCGGCCCCAGCTCAGCGCCAGGACGACTATGGCGAGGACCGGCATGACGGTGGTCCAGGACACGGGGAATCGTCTGCGCGAAGCGGCCATGTCGTCACCATCGCACACTCAGCGTGACATCGCCGTTCCATGGGGGGCAGGGTGATGAAGTTCTTAGTGGGTGGTGTCGTCTGTGAAAAGCCTGTTCAGCGGACCGCACGCCGCATTCACGCCTCATTTATGCCTTATTCACGCTCTGGTCCGGCACGACGCTGCCCGGGATCGTTGATCGGGTGAACCGCCACCGATCCACTTCTCGGGCGCCGGAGGTCCCCGCGCCGATCGAAGGCGTCAAGAAGCAGGATGTGGTCGCGCCATCGTCGCGAAGCGAGCACTTGACGCGACGGAATCCCCATGGACGGGGCGGGCGCTAGCTCGCACCGACTCCACCCAGGAGCTGGATCAGCAGACGGTGGGTCCAGCCGTCCGGCGGGCCTCGCTCAGTACGTCGAGCTCAAGACAGTCACCGTGAACGTCAGGGGACCCTGACGGTGATCCGCTGGTCGCCGGCCACGATCCGCTGGAGCCGGAATCGGCAGAGGGTGTAGAACATCTCGCCCAGTTCCTCGGGGTCGATCCGTCCTTCGAGGTCGCGCTTGCTCGCGTTGAGCACCCGGCTGATCATGGTCGAGGGCACTCGGCCGCCGAATTCGCCCGTCAGCCAGACACCGATTTCGCCGATCTCGTCCATGATCGTGCGCTGCGCGGTCATCAGCCGTACCCCTCTGCGTCGGAGTGTCGCCGGGATTGCCCCGGCGACACTCCGACGTGCGACCAAAACCCCCATGACGGGAAAACCGCGAGATTGCTCTGCTCGGCCTAACGCCTGTCCGTTGCACGGAACCGTGCAGCGACCCCGGGTGATCTCCGGGGAAACCCCGATGTGATCGGCATCCGGGTGTGTCAGCCTCGATGATGACCATTGTGGACAGTCAGAAAGGAGAGTTCACGCGTAGTGGCCCCAGCAAGGGATGAAGAAGTCGAGCAGTGGATAGTGGAGTTGACGGCCCTCAGTGAGCTGTATCGGTCAGCGGAGACCGCGGGCTCGACGGAGGCGGTGTCACACGCCGGATGGCACACCGGCGCGCGGCTCTGGGCGGGTAGCGCGAACGGGCGGCTGCTGGCCTACAACGATTCGGGCGCCGAGGCGGAGTGCGTCTTCCGGGAGGGAGAGAGCACGCTGTTCAACATCATGAGCAGAGGGTACGGAAGTGACACCGCCGAGCGCGGATTCGCGGTGTGGAGCACCAGACCGGGTGTGCTCGGAGCGATCGACGCCGGAGTGAGCCGCCTGGAAGTCACCGACGCGGACGGCGCCGTCGTCGGAGCCGACATCGTGGCTCGTACCTTCGCCGTGGACGTCGACCTGGGGCCGGCGCCCCAGACGGTCGACGAAGTGTTCGCGCCATGGGACCCGCCGGAGTTGACGGTCCGGGTGTACGGCGAGGGTGACTCGTTGCGGTACGAAGGTCCGTTGCTGACGTCCTGAGAAGTTGCGTGAAGGCCCCCTTCATCGCGAAGGGGGCCTTCACGTACTCGGAGATCAGCCGTTCGGAGTGGTGATCACCGCGAACTTCGATCCCTGACTCGCGATCCGCTCGCTGAGATCGGTGGTGATCGTCTCGATCGGCGCGTAGTTGTTCAGCTCACCGGCCTGGCAAGGGCCCGAGCGGGACTGCTGGTTGCCGATCAGGATGCCCAGCGCCGCGTGATCGGCCTGGCTGAACAGCGGTCCGCCACTGTCGCCGGGACGGGCGCACAGGTCGGTGTTGATGCCGACGTCCGTGGACAGGACGCGCCCGCAGCGGGTCCCGACCAGGTAACCGGCGCCCGCGCCGCTGTCGACGGAATCGGGGTAGTTCACCGCGCTCGACGCGGTCCCCGAGGCGCAGACGACCCAGCCCGCCTTGATGTCGGCGAGCTTGTGCGCGCCGGTGATGTACTCGTCGACCGAGGTGGCCTGCGCGCCGCACGGGGTGTCACCGTTGCTGTCCATGCCGCCGTTGCGGCAGTACTTCAGCACCCGGTTACGGCCGGTCTGGCCTTCGAGCCAGTTCGTCGCCGCCGCGTCGTTGACGTACGGCAGCGCCGCGTAGTCGTACGGGTACGAGCTCTTCTCGATGCCGTGCTGCTGCAGCACGTCGTTGCCGTTGTGCTGAGTCGGCGTGTTGTTGGTCTTCGTCCGCATGCAGTGTCCCGCGGTCAGCACCCAGCCCTTGCCGGGGAAACCGCCGCCGGTGGACCGCAGGTTGAAGCCGCTGGTGCAGCCGCCCCAGGTGCCGTTGTCCCGCTTCATGTCCAGCCGGATGCCGCCGCGCATCGGGCCGTAACCGGTGCAGTAGAGCGGATGACAGAAACCCAAGTCCACGTTCGGCGTGGAGAGTGCGTTGGGGTTCGCCAGCACGCGCGAGACGACCATGCCGGATTCCGCCACCGCGGCCGCGGTGGCGGTGTTCACTTCGGCGGTCACGGCGCGCATGGCCGCCTTCTCCTGCGCCACCCAGCCGCGTTCCCACAGCACGACCCGGTTTTCGGATTCGCTCACTGCCGGAAGGTAGACGGCTTCCGGCCCTGCGCCGACCTTCGCGGCGACGCGTTCCTTCGCCGCCGTGAGCTGCTGTAACGAGTGCTGGACCCGTTGTGTGCGAACGTCGGAACGGGCGGGCATCGCCCGTAGATACGGTTCGGCGGCCGTGGGCTCGGTCATCGCCACGACCAGCTGCCCCTTGTCCTGGTCGAGCCACATGCCGCCGTACTCGGCGCCGCGATCACGGCGCAGCAGCTCGTCCAGCTTGACGCCGTCGGTCTGCAATTCCAGACGGCGTATCGCCTCCTGCTCGTCGACCTGGTAGTTCTCCACCAGGTATCGCACCGACTCCCGCACCGAAGCGGGGTCGAGTGTGGTGTGGAACGACTGCACGGTGCCTGCCGACGCCGGGCTGCTCAGTGCCGTGGCCGCTGCCAGCACCGAAACGGCCAGGGCCCCCAGTCTTCTAGCTGTCCGCACGAGATCTCCTCACATGTCGGGACTTCGCGATCATTCAACCGGAGGTCGCCGGACGGATGTGGAGAATTTCCGACTATGCCGAAGCCCCGTGCCGGCGATGCCGGCACGGGGCGTGGGATTCGGCTACAGACTCGGCTCCCGTCGGTGTTTCCCTTGGCGGGCTTTGACAATCCAGGCGCCGAAGAGGGTCAGGAGACCGACGAAGGTCCCTGCCGACGCGCCGATCTCCGGCGTGCTGATCTTGATGACGCCGACGACGATCCCGCCGCCGATCGCCAGCAGGAGACACATCCGCAGCGTCGGCGCCCAGCCGGCGAGAACCGTCATCGCCAGGCAGAGCCAGCTGTCCCGGGTCTGCTCCTTGCGGTGACGCCCAGGAGTCCTCAGGAGAGGCCGTGCCGCGCGGAGCATTTCCGCGGAGGTGGCGACCCGCCGGGCCGGCTTTTCGACGTGCTCGATGACGACTTTGACCCGTCGGGGTGGACCGTTGTCTGGTGTCTTCGCGTTATCAGGCTGTATGGTCACGGCTGTCCTGTCCTTGTTCTAGCGAGCGGGCGAATGGACATCCGCGTGGCCTCCTGTTACAGCAGGGGGCCACGCGTGCGTTACCGGTTCTTTACCGGTGCGGCTGAGAACATCTTGGCGAAAGCGGACTGTGACCGTTCAGTCGTACAGCGTGTGTCGCGCTGAACGGTATGCACGCGTCGCTCAACGGTCTGGGTGACCCCGAAAACTACTAAAAGTAGCGGGTGACGCCGAATGGCCCAGCTTCGTCGAGAGGCCTCGGCGGCCCGGCGACTTGCGTTCCCGGTGTCGAACCAGGTCACGGCCCGATCGGCCGCCGAGCTGATCTTCGCAGGTGGAGTACCGAATATTCGTCGTTGTGCGCGACGACTTCGCACTATGCAGAATGCTGAGCGCAAGAGCGCCTTACGGTCAATTTCAGCCAAACCCAAGCATCCATGCTCACGGTGGGTTCACCCGATCGGTCCGCCCGCCACCCGTTGTGACCTCACTCGGCTCACCAACAGCGAGTGACTGGTCTGACCGGGTGGTCACCCTGCGGACAGGATCTGTTCCCGGAGGATGTCGCCGTGCCCGGCGTGCCGCGCGAAATCCTCGATCAAGAGCAAATGGACGAAGCGCAGGCTCACGTCGCCGACGCGGGGATGCGTCTTGATCTCGTCGAGGTCGAAGTCCGCCGCGATCACGCGAGAGCGCGCACTGGCGCGCTCGAACTCGGCGATCACCTCGGCCAGCGTCTCGTGATCCCCGACGACGAAACTGGCGTCGCCCGGCGTCGTACCACCGTCACATTCGTTCTCGGGCACGCCACCCAGGACGTGGTGGAACCAGATCCGTTCGGCGACCGCGGCATGTTTGAGCAGGCCGATCGGCGTGGTCATGGACGTGACGAGCCGCCGGCGGGAGTCGGATTCGGACAAGCCGCGCACCGACCTGACCAGTTCGGCCCGGTTGCGGTCCAGCATGGCTTCGAGCAGCCGGCGTTCGGCGCCGATGGTGATTCGCGGGAACGACCAGGTCATCGCCGGCTCAACCGAGCAGCAGGAGCGCGTAGTAGGCCAGGAAGTGTTCGACCATGTAGGCACCGCCGGTGGTCTGGGAAAGTGAGGCATGGGTGTGCGCGTGCGTGGTCCCGAGTATGGCGGGGATCCGGCTGTCACCCTCGGGGAGGGCGCGCGCCAGCCGGTGCCAGCACCAGGCGCGATGCAGATTGAGTCCGTGCAGGTGAGCGATCTGACCGTCGGAAGGATCGGTCACGGTCGCCGGGGTGAAAAGCGGCGAGGGTTTTCGCTCCGCGATGCCGGGCAGGAACCTGTCCAGCCACCCGGCGAATTCGGTCGCGGGCAGCAGGCGGGACATGAGTTCGGCTTCGGCGAGGGCGGGGGACAGGAAATCGGCGCCGGACGGTTCCCAGTCACCCGGGTACTCCTGGTCGGATCCGAACCAGCGCCAGGCCGTCTCGACGATGACGTCACGCAGTCGCGAGTCGCCCTGCTCAGCGAGGTGACAAGCGTAGGGCAGGGCGCGAGACAACCCGAACGCGCCGTTGTCGTGCACCCCGTACCGGATCGGGTACGTGGTGCGCGGCAGCCAGTCGAGGTAGCGGATCACGAAGACCTCGCTCAACTCTCGCAGCGCGGCTGACCAGCGTGCGGCATCCGGGTCGTCCCAGGTGGCGATCTCGAAAGCGAGTTCCAGCAGTGCGGACCAGCCGTATGGACGTTGGGTGGTGCGGTGCTCCTCAGGGGCGAAGAACGCGACCTCACCCGCGAGCGCGTCGATGGTCAGGTGTTCGTTGAGGCACTCGCGGATCTCCTCGGCCGGTACCAGTTCGGCGTGGTGGCGCAGCAGGCGCACGAGCACCCAGAACATCTCCACACAGGAATGCCAGTCGAAACTGCCGTAGAAGCACGGGTGTGACAGGCGCGGGGAGAGGATGGGCACGCCCTCGAGGTGCCAGTGGCTCTCGTGGTGCGGGTACTCGCGCACGACGTTCGCCAGGGCCGTCCCGGCGAATGCACCGGCATTCGCGTTCAGCAGCCGGTCTCGCTCGACGTCCCATTCGGTCATGGGCCTGCTCCTGGGTCTCGTGAGTGGTAAGTGGCGTTCTAACGACACTTACCACTCACGACCACCAAGACCCGAGATCTCGGACAGTCCACAGTGGATCGGCGACACCGGCCACGGTGACCGGTTTTCCGTCAGGTAGAACAAGGGGCATGCTGGGTGCAATCGGGTTCGTGCTGGTCATGCTGGGCGTCATCGTCGTGGTGAGCGCGATCAGCCATCGGATCGGCTTGCCGGATCCGGTGCTGCTGACGGTCGTCGGGCTCGTCTATGCCCTGCTCCCAGGGCCGAATCTGCATTTGGAACCCGAGTTCGTTCTCGACGTCATCCTTCCGCCGTTGCTGTACAACGCCGCGCTCGGTTCGAGTCTGCTGGCGATCCGCAGCAGGTTGCGCTCGGTCGTCAGTCTCTCGGTCCTGCTGGTGCTGGCGACGGCGTTCGCGGTCGGCGGGTTGCTGACCTGGCTCGTCCCGGTGATCCCGCTCGCGGCCGCGATCGCGCTCGGTGCGGCGGTGGCGCCGCCGGATCCGGTGGCGGCGCTGGCCGTCGGCCGCCGGGTCGGGCTGCCCGCGAAGCTGTCGACCCTGATCGAAGGCGAGGGGCTGCTCAACGACGCGACGGCGCTGACGGTCTACAAGATGGCGCTCGCCGTCGCGGTCGGCGGCAGTTTCTCGTTCGGGCTCGCGACCGGTGAGTTCGCCTTGGCCACGATCGGTGGCCTGCTGGTCGGTGTGGTCGTGGCGTTCCTGGTGCGGTTGTCCCGCCGTGTCCTGGCGGATCCCCTGTCGGCGAACGCGGTCTCGCTGGCGACGCCGTTCACCGCCTACGTGCTCGGCGAGACCATCCACGGTTCGGGTGTCCTGGCCGTCGTGGTGGCCGGGTTGATCGTCGGACATCAGACGCCCCGTCTCCAGACGGGAGCGAGCAGGTTGCAGACGGGCGCGGTGTGGAGCCTCGTCAACTACCTGCTCGAAGGATTCGTCTTCCTGCTCATCGGCCAGCAGTTGCCCGCCGTCATCGCCGGGCTCGGTGGCTACCCGGTCGGCTCGGTGGTCTTGACCGCGGTGGTCACCGTGGGCGCGGTTCTGCTGGTCCGGCCGCTGTGGCTGGTGCTGACCCAGCTCTTCCCGCGGCGGCTGCACGCCCGGCTCGGCAGCGCGGACGAAACGGGGGAGGCGGCGGAGCGGGCGCTGACGGGCAAGGAGATCGCGGGCCTGAGCTGGGCGGGCACCCGAGGGGTGATCACGCTCGCGGCCGCGTTCGCGATCCCCGTCGTGACCGCGGACGGCAGTCCGTTCCCCGCGCGCGATCTCCTGCTGTTCTCGGCGTTCCTGGTGGTCTTGGTGACGCTCGTGGGCCAGGGGGTGACTTTCGGGCCGCTCCTGAAACGGCTCGGCCTGCGCGCCGACGTCCAGGATCAGGCCCGGCTGCGTAACCAGGCACGCAGCGCCGCCGTGGACGCGGCGCTCGCTCGTCTGGACCAGGTCGTCGAAGAGGACGACGTGCCGGACGAGGCGGTGGCGGCGCTGCGCAAGAACCTCCAGAGCCGTCAGCGGCGCTACCGGGCGCGGCTGGCCTACCTCGAGGACAACCCGCTCACGCCCAGGGCTCCGGGATACGAGGCGGCCGTCCGCGCCAGGCACAGCATCATCGAGGCCCAGCGGGAAGAACTCCTTCGCTGGCGTGACGCCGGCCGGTTGCCCGACGCCAGCCTGCGGATCCTGCAAACCGAACTCGACCACGAGGAGAACGCGCTGATGCCGTCTTCCGGCAAACCGTGAGAATCGATCTACCATGCAGGGGTGGACGAACGACCGATCACCACGGCGCAGCGCAACTTCCGGCGGGTCGCCGAAGAGCTCGAAAGCATGGGGACCCAGGATCGTTTCACCTACATCTTCCGCTCCCGGTTGTGGAGTTCCTCGTCGGTCTCCGGGCCCGGTTCCGAGTCGGTCCAGACGCGGGAACTGAGCGACCGGCTGCCCGGCCTCCTCGATCGTTTCGGGGTGCGCACCCTGCTCGATCTCCCGTGCGGGGACTACGGCTGGCTCAGTGAGGTGGACCTCGACCTCGACCGGTACATCGGCGCCGACATCGTCCCCGACCTGATCGAGATGAACGCCGCGCGGTTCCGTGACGATCCGGTCCACGAGTTCCGGGTGCTCGATCTGACCGGTGATCCACTGCCATCGGCCGACCTCGTCCTGTGCCGGGATTGCCTGGTGCACTTGAGTTTCGCCGACATCGAGCGGGCGCTGCGCAACCTCAGGCGAAGCGGCTCCGGGTACTTGCTGACCACGACCTTCACCGAACTGGGCACCAACACCGACATCGCGACCGGCGACTGGCGGCCGCTGAACCTGTGCCGGGAACCGTTCGGGTTCCCGGAGCCGCTGGCCGTGCTGGTCGAAGGGTGTACCGAGGAGGGCGGGTCCTACGCCGACAAGTCCTTGGGATTGTGGGAGATCGCCGCGATCGTGGACTGATCGGCGCGGTGCCTCACCGGAGCGGGAAGTCGGCTCCGTGTTCTTCCTCCGGGCGCGGGCCGCGGATGCGCCGCTCGCTCTCGGGGATGGCCACGTCGTTGATGCTCGCCTCACGACGGCTCATGAGCCCGTGCTCGTCGAACTCCCACAGTTCGTTGCCGTAGCTGCGCCAAAACTGACCGGCGTGGTCATGCCATTCGTACTGGAACCGGACGGCGATCCGGTCGTCGGTGAACGCCCAGAGATTCTTGCGCAGCGCGTAGTCCAGTTCCCGCTCCCACTTCGCGGTCAGGAACGTGACGATCTCCTCGCGGCCGCGGACGAACGTGTCCCGGTTCCGCCAGACGGAGTCCGGTGTGTAAGCCGACGCGACCCGGCGAGGATCGCGGGTGTTCCATCCGTCCTCGGCCGCTTGGACCTTCCGCAGTGCCGTCTCCCGCGTGAACGGCGGGCAGGGCGGGCGATCTTCCGGCATCTTCGGCCTCCTCTGGTTGAGAACGTGCGTTCTCCACGTCCGGCGCCTACGATAGGGAACGATCGTTCTCAACGTCAAGGGAGCCCCGATGCCGGCCGCCGTCACCGACGAGCAGAACCGCGTGGACCGCGAAGCCCTGCTCGACGCCGCCGAGAAACTCTTCTACGAGAACGGCATCCAGGCGGTCGGCATGGACCAGCTCCGCGCTGCGTCCGGTCTTTCGCTGAAGCGGATCTACCGGTTCTTCGAAGCCAAGGACGACCTCGTGGTGGCGATGCTCAAACGGCGTGATCAGCGGTGGCGCGGCAGCTTGGCCGCCCACGTGGAGCAGGTCCAGGATCCCCGCGAGCGGGTGCTGTCGATCTTCGACTGGCTGGCCTGCTGGTTCGCCGAACCCGGTTTCCGCGGTTGCGCCTGGATCAACGTCCACGGCGAGGTCGGTCCTGCCTCCGATGCCGTCCTCGCCGAGGTGCGAGCACACAAACAGGCGTTCCACGACCAGATCGAGACCTGGGTGCTGGCCGCGGGGTCGGCCATGGCCGAGCCGGTGTACCTGCTCGCCGAGGGGGCGATCGTGACGGCGGGCATCAGCGGTGACCCGGCTCCGGCCCGGCAGGCGCGTGAGGCCGTCGCGGCGTTGCTCGGGAGCCCCTGATCGCCGGTCAAGGCCAGCTGAGCTCGCCTTCGCTGATGACGGGATGCCGTTCGCGGTAGGGCAGTTCACGGTCGTGGACGTAGTTGTCGAGCCGCTCGGCGATCTCGTCGAGGATCTCGGTCACACTCGTCCAGTCGGACCAGTAGATCCCGTCGCTGGCGTACCACTCCATGACGCAACCGTGGTGCTCACCCTGCCGGAGGTCGACGCACAGCAGGCCTCCGTCGATGGCCCGGCCGATGGGGAGAATGGCTGTGCAGAACGGGAATCCATCCTGTCCTGCCTGCTTGTGGTGCGCTCCTTCGGCAGTGCAGCAGTCCGGGTCGGGGTACTGCGACTGCCTGGCGTACTCGCCTTCGGCCCGCGCCACCGAAAGAGGCAGGTAGCCCTTCGGGATCAGGTATCCCGCTCCGCGGACGCGCTGGTCGTCGACGCCGTCCATGAGGGCCCACCAGGCGAGCAGTTCGGGTGGGAGTTCGAGGCCGACGCGGTTACGCAGGCGTTCCACCTGAGCGGCCGGCGCCGGGGGCCGGATCTCCCGCGCGGTGACCGGTGCGTGTTCGGACAACAAGGCCATGATTCGCCGCCACGTTTCTTCCACCGGTGCCCCCTTCGCTCGGCGGACCACCCTAGCGAGAATCGGCGGCCTCCGGCGCGAAAGCGGGTGATTGGAAGCGGGCAGGCAGGCCCCACGCTTCCGCCACGCGCTCCGGGGTCAGCACCGAAGCCGGCGCGCCTTCGCCGACGAGGCGGCCGTCCTGCAGCAGCAGGCAGTGATCGGCCCGGCCCGCGACCTCGAGGTCGTGCGTGACACGCAGGATCGTCGTGCCCTCGGCGAGGGTGGCACGCAGGGCTTCTTCGATCAGGACGCGGGCGTGCAGATCGAGACCGGCCGACGGCTCGTCGAGCAGCAGCAGCCCGGCTTGCTGGGCCAGCCCCTGCGCCACCAGCGCCCGTTGACGCTGCCCGCCGGAGAGGGTGCCGATCAACCGGTCCGCGATCGACGTGATCTCCAGCCGCTCCAAGCATTCTCCGACGATCCGCCGGTCCACCTTGGACAGTCGCCGCCAGTGACCGCGGTGCGCCCAGCGTCCCATCGTCACGGTGGCGCGCACGGTGATCGGCAGTGACCGTGACACCTCGCTCTGCTGGGTCACGTAGGCGACGCGCCCCGGATCCCGCCGGATCACCGAACCGGTGGTCGGCGGCAGGACACCCGCGACGAGGTTGAGCAGCGAAGACTTGCCCGCGCCGTTCGCGCCGGCGATGGCGGTGAGCCGAGCCGACGGCACCTGGGCCGTGATCCCGCGCAGCACTTCGCGGGGCCCGTAATGCGCGTGCGCGCGGTCGATCGTGAGTGCCGTTGTGTCCGGGGTCATCCCACCCTCTTTCAGATAATGACAATCATTACCACTATAGTGTGACGCGTGGAGTGGTTGTTGATCCCCTTCGAGGTGTCGTTCGTGCAGCGTGCGCTGGTGGCGGGAGTGCTCGTTTCGGCGGTGTGCGCCGTCGTGGGCACCTGGGTGGTGTTGCGCGGCATGGCCTTCATCGGCGACGCGATGTCGCACGGCATGTTGCCCGGCGTGGCGATCGCCTCGCTGACCGGCGTGAACCTGCTGATCGGCGCAGCGGTCAGCGCCGGGGTGATGGCGCTCGGTGTCACGGCGCTCGGGCGTTCGCGGCGGCTGTCCGAAGACACCACCATCGGACTGCTCTTCGTCGGCATGCTCGCGAGCGGTGTGATCATCGTGTCGCACTCGCGGTCGTTCGCGGTGGATCTCACCGGATTCCTCTTCGGCGACGTGCTCGCCGTCGGATCCGGCGACCTGGTGGGCCTCGCGATCACCCTGCTCGTCGTGGGGGTGGTTGCACTGGCAGGACACCGCTCGTTCACGGCGCTCACCTTCGATGTCCGCAAAGCACACACGCTGGGGCTTCGGCCACGTCTGGCCAACGCGGTGCTGCTCGGGCTGGTCACGTTGACGATCGTCGCGTCCTTCCGCGTGGTGGGGACGCTGCTGGTGTTCGGCCTGCTCATCGCACCGGCCGCGGCGGCGCTCTTCTGGTCGCGGCGGATCACCACGATCATGCTCATCGCGGCGTTGCTCGGCGTTGCCGCCACCGTCGGCGGCCTGCTCGTTTCCTGGCATTGGGGCACCGCGGCGGGCGCGACCATCGCCGCCGGCGCGGTCCTCCTGTTCTTCCTTTCCGCGTTCCTGTCCTTCGTACGACAGCGATTCCGTTCCCTGACACCGGAGATCGAGTGCTCACGATGAAACTGAAAGCAGTGACGGCGGTCGTCGCGGCGCTGACCCTGGCGGCGTGCGGCGCGGAGCAGCCGAAGGAGGTGACCGCGGAAGTCCCGCACGGGTACGTCGAAGGTGCCGAAGAAGCGGCCGAGGCGCAGTCACGGCTGATCGTCGCGGACCCGGACACCGGAGCCGTCCGCGTCGTGGATCTCATCACCGAGGAAATCCACGAAGCCGGACGAGTCGACGGCGTGCGGGCCGTGACCAGTGATGGCCGCTTCGGCTACCTGACCGCTCGCGACGGCACGATCCGGGTGATCGACAGCGGTTCCTGGATGGTCGACCACGGTGACCACGTCCACTACTACCGGGCGAAGGTCCGGGACGTCGGTGTGGCACCGGGCAAAAAGCTTTTGGCGACGTACAGCGATCCCGCCGTCTCCGCCCTGTCCTATTCGGACGGTACGACGACGTTGCTCGACCGGGCCGCGCTCGACAAGGGGTCCGTGACGGAGCTGGGGAAGATCACGCGCGAACCGCACGCCGGGATCGCGATCCCTTATGGCGAGCACATCGTCGCCACGGTGGCCGACGCCGGCAAGCCGCTCGGTCGCGGAGTGCGCGTCCATGACCGTCAGGGCAAGGCCGTGGCGGAGATCGATCAGCCGTGCCCTGACCTGCAAGGACAGGCGGTGACCCGGCGCGGTGTCGTCTTCGGTTGTGCGGACGGCGCTTTGCTCGTGACCGAAAAGGACGGTGCGTTCGCCGGGGTGAAGATCCCGTACCCGCGCAGTGTCACGGCGCAGGAACGCGCCACCGCCTTCTTCCACCGGCCAGGTGGCTCCACGCTCGCGGCGAGGGCGGGGGAGTCCGCCGTGTGGTCACTGGACGTCGCCCGTCGCAGCTGGCAGTACGTCGAGACCGGACCGGTCGCCGCGGTGAACGCCGTCGGGGAGGGCGGCCCGCTGCTGGTGCTGTCCCGGGACGGAAAGCTGCGCTCCTTCGACGGCACCGGAAAGGAACAGGCGGCGATCCCGCTCCTGACCCCGGAAGCGACCGCCGCCGAAGCTCCCACGATCCAGGTCGATACGACGCGCGCCTATCTCAACAACCCGCTGACGGCCGAGGTGTACGAGATCGACTACAACGACAACCTCCGTCGCGCCAGGACCCTGAAGGTCGGCGGCAAGGCGGGGCACATCGTGGAGACCGGCCGATGAGGCGGCGGGCGCTCGCCCTGTTCGCGGTGGCACTGCTGGCGGCGGCCGGATGCTCCGGAGGCGGCGGAGGCGGCAAGTCGGTCGTCGTCACGACGAACATCCTCGGCGACATCACCCGCGCCATCGTCGGCGATCAGGCCGAAGTGACCGTGTTGATGAAGCCGAACGCCGATCCGCATTCCTTCGGCATCTCCGCCCAGCAGGCGGCCCAGGTCGAGCGTGCCGGCCTGATCGTCTACAACGGACTCGGACTCGAAGAGGGCATGCTCCGCACCGTCCGCACAGCAGAGGAAAACGGTGTGCCGTCGCTGCCCGCCGGGGAGCGGGCGAATCCGATCAGCTACGCCGACAACAAGCCGGACCCCCATTTCTGGACGGATCCGGCACGGGTACGCGACACGGTGAAGGCGATCGCCGACGAGGTCGTCGCCCATGTCGACGGCGTCGACGAAGCGGTCATCCGCGCCAACGCCGAACGCTATCGCGGCGAGATCGAGGCGCTCGACGCGATGATGGCCGGGAAGTTCGGCGGGATTCCGCGCGAACGCCGGAAGCTGGTCACGAATCATCACGTTTTCGGGTACCTGGCCCAGCGGTTCGGCTTCGACGTCGTCGGCGCGGTGATTCCCGGCGGGACCACACTCGCTTCCCCCAGTTCCTCGGATCTGAAAGCACTCGCCGACACCGTCCGCGCGGCGGGGGTCCCGGTGATCTTCGCCGATTCCTCGCAACCGGACCGGCTCGCTCGGGTGCTGGCCGAGCAAGCCGGGCTGCACGTCCGGGTGGCCCCGTTGTTCTCCGAATCGCTCAGTGAACCAGGCCAGGGCGCGGCCACCTATCTGGAAATGATGCGCGCCAACACCGAATCGATCACCACCGGTTTGACCCGTTCCTGATCGGAACAGACGAAAGGCACAGTGAAATGGCACGGAAAACCCGATATCTCGCGCTGATGGCGACGACGGCGAGCACCCTCGCGCTCGCCGCCTGCGCGACCGAACAGCCGGCGGCGGAGGCCGGAAAGGCCGCGGCTCCGGCACCGGTCGTCGCCGATCCCGTGGCTGTCACCTATGACGGCGGCATCGTCCTCCTCGACGGGAAGACCTTGAAGGAGGCCAAGAACCTTCCGCTGGAGGGCTT
Source organism: Amycolatopsis sp. NPDC052450 (assembly GCF_044547565.1). Taxonomy (NCBI): domain Bacteria; kingdom Bacillati; phylum Actinomycetota; class Actinomycetes; order Pseudonocardiales; family Pseudonocardiaceae; genus Amycolatopsis; species Amycolatopsis sp. NPDC052450. Next base: position 115,780 of record NZ_JBIUAQ010000004.1, read on the forward strand.
CCACCGGCTGAACCCCGCCGGGAACGACCGGCACCTGCTGGTCTCGACCTCCACCGGGTTCCGGGTCCTGGACGCCGTCGGTGCCGTGCTGACGGACAACGAGGTGAAGGCGGCCAAGCCAGGACACGTCGTCCGGCACGCGGGCAAGACGGTGCTGTTCGCCGACGGCACCGGCGAGGTGACAGTCTTCGACCCGAAGACGATCGGCACCGCGGCCTTGCCCGCGCCGAAGCACAAGACGCCGGAAGCGCACCACGGCGTGGCCGTCGAACTCGCGAACGGCGAACTGGTCACCACCGTCGGGAACAAGGACAAGCGGTCCGGAATCGTGGTGCTGGACAAGGACAAGAAGGAGATCGCGCGCAACGAGCAGTGCCCCGGCGTGCACGGTGAAGCCGCCGCGCGTGGCGAAGCCGTCGTGGTCGGATGCCAGACCGGTGTGCTGATCTACCGCAACGGTGTCATCACCAAGGTGACCAGCCCGGACCCCTACGGACGCATCGGGAACCAGGCGGGCTCGGACGTCTCCCCGATCACCTTGGGCGACTACAAGGTCGACGAAGCGGCCGAACTCGAACGCCCGACCCGGATTTCCCTGATCGACACCGAGAAGGCGACGCTCAAGCACGTCGACATCGGGACCAGCTACACGTTCCGGTCGCTGGCCCGCGGCCCGCAGGGCGAGGCGCTGGTGCTGGGCACCGACGGTCAGATCCACGTGATCGACCCGGTGAGCGGTGCCGTGACGCGGAAGATCGCCGTCATCGGAACCTGGCAGGAACCGATCGAGTGGCAGCAGCCGCGTCCGGCGATCTTCGTCCGGGGTGGAACCGCCTACGTCACCGATCCTGGCAAGAAGGAGATCCACTCGGTCGACCTCGCCTCGGGCACGAAGACCGCGACCGGCACGATTCCGGGAACGCCGAACGAGGTGAGCGGCGTCCTCGGGCACTGACCTCCTGGCACGCGAGTTACGTCCCCAAGCACGCGAGTCACGCCTTTGCCGAAGTACATGAAGGCCCCCTTCCTTGCGTCTACCGCAAGGAAGGGGGCCTTCATGTACTTCACGACCGGCCGCCGAGTCCGACAGTCACCAGGGATCACATCTGACGGTAGCGAAAGCCTCCTTCACTACCGTCAGAGTAGGCAAAGAGGCCCTCACTACCAGGAGAACGCGTACGCAGAAGCGACACCGGCCCCACGCCACGTTCGACCTTTCCCTCAATAACCCTCTTTGCCACTCACGAGACGTTCACCGGCGGATGAGGCCGAGATCGGTCGCGGTGGCGACGGCGGCGGTGCGCGAGTCCACGCCGAGTTTGGTGTAGCTGCGGGCCAGGTGGGATTTCACGGTGCCTTCGGTCAGATGGAGCCGTTCGGCGATGGCCCGGTTGGACAGACCGTCGGCGACCAGGACCAGTACTTCGATCTCGCGCAGCGTCAGCGCGGCCGAGGGCATTCGCATCCGGTTCATCAGCCGGTCGGCCACGGTCGGGGCGAGCGTGGTGCGTCCGGCGGCCGCGGTGCGCACGGCGGCCGCCAGGTTTTCGGGAGGGGCGTCCTTGAGGAGGTAGCCGGTGGCACCCGCTTCGATGGCGGGCAGCGTGTCGGCGTCGGTGTCGAAGGTGGTGACGATCAGGACGCGAGGTGCGTCCGGCCGCGCGGTGATCACCGCGGTGGCTTCGGCCCCGGTCATGCCGGGGCCGAAGCGGAGGTCCATCAGCACGACGTCGATGTCGCCTTCGGCGGCGCGGGCCACCGCTTCCTCCGCGGTCGCGGCTTCGGCCGTGACGACGAGACCGGGTTCGGTTTCCAGCAGGGCGCGCAGTCCCGCCCGGACGATGGGGTGGTCGTCGGCCAGGAGTAGCCGGATCGGGGGTGCGGTCACGGGCGTTCCTCGGAATCGACGGGCAGCCGCACGGACAAGGTCGTGCCGTGGCCGGGGGAGGACTCGACGGTGAGCGTTCCGTCCAGTGCTTCGGTTCGTGTGCGCATCGCGCCGAGTCCGAAGCCGCTGTGCTCCGGGTGGAAGCCGATGCCGTCGTCGACGACCTCGAGGGTGGCGTGTTCCCCGAGGTAGCTCAAGGTGACTTCGGCGGTGGACGCGTCGGCGTGCCGGACGGTGTTCGCGAGGGCCGCCTGGCCGATGCGCAGCAACGCGACCTCGTGCGCGGTCGGCAGCGGAACGGGCGCTCCGGCGAGGCGGAAGCGTGCGATGAGGCGGTGCCGGGCGCTCGTGGTGGCGCAGAGCCGTTCCAGCGCGTCGGCCAGTGTGGTGTCGTCGAGCGCGGGAGGGGACAGGGCGACGACGAAGCGGCGGGCTTCGGCGAGGTTGTCCGCGGCCGCTTGACGTGCCTGCTCGACATGGCGGGCGGCGTTCCCGGCGGTGTCGGGGAGCGTTCTTTCGGCGGCCCGCAACAGGAGTTGGATGCTCGACAATCCTTGGGCGAGGGTGTCGTGGATCTCGTGGGCCAGCCGCTCCCGCTCGGCGAGCACTCCCGCCGCGTGCTGTGCCTCGGCGAGGTCGGCGCGAGTGGCGGTGAGCTCCTCGATCAGGTCGCGGCGTCGTTCACTTTCGCGGTACAGCGCCTGGTATCCCCACACGACGGCGACCGCGACGGCGGCGCCGAGTGCCGGCCCGATCGCCGCGGCCGGGGCGAAGGAACCCTGGTGGGCGGCGAACGCGGCGATGGCGGCCACCGCGGTCGCGATCACCGCGAACAGACCTTGACGGCGCGGAAGCAGATGCAACTGCAGGAAGTACAGCGGGAAGGCGAGCCAGACACCGTCGGCGGTCAGCGCCAACAGGACCAGCCACACGACGCCCACCGCGATCAGCCACCACAGGGCAGCCTGCCGTGACGTCCTGACGCGGGGCAGGAGCGGCCCGGCCGCGTACACCACACCGCACACCAGCGCCGTCGCGACGATGGCCACCGCGTGGGCCGAGCCGCCGGTCACCGCCCGCGTGGCCGCCAGCGCGAGCAGCGCGACGAACAGCAGGTGCAGACACCAGGTCAGCACCCGGCTGGTCGGGGTCAAAGCAGGCGTGGTGATCACAATGCGTCCAGGTTACGGAGCAGGCTCGGCGAGCGCCTCTATCCAAAGGTAGAGGCGGCGTGCCGTCTTCCGACGGACGAAGTGCCATCTCCGGCCAGATGTCCTCGCCGGTTCCGGCGGCGATCGTGGAGAGGTACCCAGCCCACCCGCCGGAGAGGACAGACCGGAACCGTGTTCGTCGCCTGGAGAGACCTGAGATTCGCCAAGGGGCGGTTCGCCCTGATGGGCGCCGTCGTCGTGCTGATCACCCTGCTGGTCGGCCTGTTGTCCGGGCTCACCGCGGGATTGGGCGAGCAGAACATCTCCGCGATCACCGGCTTGCCCGCGGACAAGATCGTCTTCGCCGCTCCCGGTGACGGGCAGAGCCTTTCCTACGCCAACTCCGCCATCAGCGAAACTCAACAACGGCGGTGGGCCGAGACCCCGGGCGTCACCGGCGCCGAACCGCTGGGCATCGCCACCACCAAGGCCACCGCCGGGAACCGCAGCGCCGGGATCTCCGTGTTCGGCGTCCGGACCGGTTCGGCGCTCGCCCCGGACAGCGGGAGGATCACCGGCGATTCGGTGGTGCTGTCGACGTCCGCCGCCGAAGACCTGGGCGTCCGAAGCGGGGAGACCATCACCGTGGCCGGCCGTCCGCTGACGGTCGGCGCCGTGACCGGGGACGCCTGGTTCAGTCACACCCCGGTGGTGTGGGCGGCCCTCGATGTCTGGGCGAGGACCGCGCCGCCCTCGGGCGGCGAGCCGGCTGCGACCGTGCTCGCGCTGAACACCGCCACCGATGCCGATCTCGCGGCCACCGACCGCGCCGCCGGCACCCAGACGGTTTCGAAGAGCGACTCGTTGTCCGCGATCGGCTCCTACACCTCCGAGAACGGTTCGCTGCAACTGATGCGCGGCTTCCTGTTCGCCATCTCCGCCCTCGTGATCGGTGCCTTCTTCACCGTCTGGACCATCCAGCGCAGCGGCGACATCGCCGTTCTCAAGGCACTGGGGGCGAGTACGGCCTTCCTGTTGAAGGACGCGCTCGGACAGGCCGTCGTACTTCTCGTCGGCGGCACCGCCGTCGGAACCGGACTGGCCGTCGGCTTGGGGGCGGTCGTCGCCGGCTCCGCCGTGCCCTTCCTGCTGACACCCGCCACCGTGCTCGTACCGGCTGTCGTGATGATCCTGCTCGGCGCGCTGGGGGCCGCGCTTTCCGTCCGCCGCATCACCTCCGTCGACCCGCTGACCGCACTCGGGAGTGCCCGATGAGCTTGAACCTGACCGGCGTCACCCTCACCTATCCCGACGGCGACTCCCGCCTCACCGCCCTCGACGACGTCACGCTGGACGTCCCCTCCGGCGCGCTCACCGCTGTCGCCGGGCCCTCCGGTTCCGGCAAGTCCAGCCTGCTCGCCGTCGCCGCCACGCTCATCAGCCCGGACAGCGGGACCGTCACGATCGACGACACGGCGACCCCCGGCCTGTCCCGCGCCGAACTCACCGAACTCCGCCGCCGCAAGATCGGGATCGTCTTCCAGCAACCGAATCTGCTGCCCTCCCTCACCGCGGCCGAACAACTCCAGGTCATGGCCCGGATCGACGGCCGCTCCCCGGCGGCGGCACGGGGTGTGGCCATGGACCTGCTCGACGCCGTCGGGCTCGCCCCGCAGGCCGGACGGCGCCCGCATCAGCTATCCGGTGGGCAACGGCAGCGGGTGAACATCGCGCGTGCGCTGATGAACGAACCCACCGTGCTGCTGGTCGACGAACCGACGAGCGCCCTCGACCACGACCGTGGCGCCGCGGTCGTCGAGCTGATCACCCGCCTCACCCACCAGCGGGCCACCGCCACCGTCCTCGTCACCCACGACCGAGTCCATCTCGCCGCGGTGGACCGGATCGTCGAAGTCCACGATGGACGGTTGGGCATTCCCTCGACGGCCGTGAACACGTAAAAGGATCTCACGACTTCCGGAGAGCAGGAAAATTCGTTCCTTGCCACGGTCACTCTTTCGAATTTCGAAGGCGCTGGGAATACGTCATTCTTTCGGCCTGATTCCATCGAACTCGGCTGTTCGCAGCTATAACATTACGCGATGTCGTCAGGTTATGACCTGCGAGAAATGGGCGACCGGTTTTCGTACTTACGGAGGTACCCGTTCAAAGTTTCTCGCACTACTTTCCATTCCTGTCAGCCCGACCGCGCAGGACTGAGCCACGGAAGTCTTCTCTGACAGGAACTTCGACGCCGATGTCGAAGATCCCACCCTGAGTGAAGAATATTCGTTGCGGGCTGATTGTCCGAATTCGAACCCGGCAGCCGCGGCGATCCACTAAGGAAACTGGTGAATTCTTCTCCGGACCTCGAACTCAGCTTGGGCCTGCCTTTACGGAAGACGCGAAACGAAGGGCCGGTGATACGAAAATACGGTGGTTCCTCGCTGGCCACGCCGGTGATGGTGAGCGACGTGGCCGCTGAAGTGGCCGCGATCGCCGAAGCGGGAAACCGGGTGGTCCTGGTCGTATCGGCCATGGGCGACACCACCGACAGACTGATCGCCCTGGCCGGGGAGTTCGCCGAGCCGCCGCATCCTCGGGAACTCGACCAGTTGATGGCGACGGGCGAACAGGCCTCCGCGTCGGTGCTCGCCATGGCGCTGGCCGAGCGTGGGGTGCGGGCCGTGTCGTTGTCCGGTGACCAGGCGGGGATCGAGGTGACCGGCGAACCCGGGGCCGGGACCATCGTGCGGGTCGACCCCGGCAAGATCCTCACACGGCTGCGTGAATCGCAGGTCGTCGTGGTCGCCGGTTTCCAGGGACGGAACGCCGACGGCGAGCTGCTGACCCTGGGCAGGGGCGGTTCCGACACCACCGCCGTGGCGCTCGCGGCCGCGCTCGGCGGTGCCGAATGCGAGATCCGCACCGATGTCCACGGCGTTCGCACGGCCGACCCCAGGATCGTCCCGGACACACGTCCCGTCCGGACGATCTCGTACGACACCATGGCCGAGCTCGCCGGGCTCGGGGCCCGCGTGCTGCATCCCAGATCCGTCGAGCTCGCGCGCCGCCACGGGGTGGCGGTACGGGTGACGCACTCCTCGGATCCCGGCCCTTCCACCGTCGTCACGGCGGAGGACGCGCCACTGGAAGGCACTCCCCGGGTCATCGGCATCGCGCACGAGCGCGATGTGCGGCTGGTCAGGGTCGAGGTTTCCGCCGACGGCCCGGATCAGTACGCCCGCGTGCTCATGATGCTCGCGAGGTGCGGGGTGAGGCCGGACAACCTGAGCTGGCCCGATCCCGGCGAACTCCGGTTCACCGTGCGGGGTTCGGAGCCGCCCTGCCTGCCGATCGCCGAACTCGCGATGGAGCTGGACGCCCGCTCCTCCGTTTTCGACGAGCTCGGCTCGGTCTCCGTGGTCGGCACCGCGCTGCTCGACCCGCCCGGGTTCCTGCCCGAGTTGCTGCGGGTCCTCGCCGACCACCGGGTCACGGTGCCGGCGTTGACGACGTCGCAGTCGCGGCTCACCGCCGTGATCCCCGCCGACGCCGTCGACACGACCGTCCGCGCCCTGCACGACTCGTTCGGTTTGGCGGAGGACAGGACATGAGCCCGTACGGACAGCCATCGGGTCTGTTCACCACCGATGGCCTTGTCCTGACCTGCGACGGCCACGAACAGCGGATTCGATGGCAGGCCGGCGATCGGCTCGAGCAGTTGTACGAGCGGCTTTGCGACCGGCTGCGCGCAGAGGGCTTCGAAGATCGCCTCGCGGTGGACGCCGGGGACACGAAGCTCACCTTCGCCGGACTCGACGAGCGGGCCAATCGTCTCGCCCGCCACCTGCGAGCGCGCGGAGTGCGGCCCGGCGATCGGATCGGACTGCTCTTCGACGAACCGGTTCATCCCTATGTCGCGATGCTGGCCGTGCTCAAGGTCAACGCGGCGTACGTGCCCTTGGACGCCGGTTTCCCGGACGACCGCTTGGCGTACATCGTCCGCGACGCCGGTGTCCGGCTGGTGGTGTCGGTCTCCGGTCTGCGTGACCGGTTCGATCCGGGCAGTGTGGAAATGGTCTGCCTCGACGAGGACGCGGATCGGATCGCAGCCCTTCCGGGTGAGCGGCTCAGTGCGGCCGAGAAGAGCGCTCCGGCGGACGAACTCTGTTACGTCGTCTACACGTCCGGTTCGACCGGGCGGCCGAAAGGCGTGACGATCGACCACGCCTCGATCTGCAACTTCGTCAGTGTCGCGGCCGACGTCTACGGCATCCGGGGCACCGACCGGATGTACCAGGGCATGACGATCGCGTTCGATTTCTCGGTCGAGGAGATCTGGGTGCCGTTGCTGTGCGGCGCGACGCTCGTGCCGAAACCCGGCGGCGCGGCGCTTGTCGGCCATGATCTTCTCGAATTCCTGCGGGAGAACCACATCACCGCGTTGGCCTGCGTACCGACCCTGCTGGCCAGCCTCGACGAGGATCTGCCGCGGCTTCGGTTCCTCCTGGTGTCCGGTGAAGCGTGCCCCGAAGACCTCGTACGCCGCTGGTACCGAGCGGGCAGGCGTTTCCTCAACGTCTACGGCCCGACAGAGGCCACGGTCACCGCGACATGGTCGGTGCTGCGACCCGACCGGCCGGTGACCATCGGGGTGCCGCTGCCCACGTATTCGGTCGTCATCCTCGATCCGGACGAGCCGACGGCACTGGCCGCGGGCGAACTGGGGGAGATCGGCATCGCCGGGATCGGCCTGGCCGGGGGATACCTGAACCGGCCCGACCTGACCGAGCGGGCGTTCATCCCGGACTTCCTCGGCATCGGGCACAACCCGTCCCGCCGCATCTACCGCACCGGAGACCTCGGCCGGATCACCCCGGACGGGGAGATCGAATACCACGGGCGTGCGGATACCCAGGTGAAGATCCGCGGCTACCGTGTCGAACTCACCGAGATCGAATCGGTCCTGCTCCAGATCCCCGGGATCGCGCAGGCGGTGGTCGAGACCCACCATCCGGACGCCGGCACGACCGAACTCGTCGCCTACTACAGCCTGCGACACGACAGCGCGGACATCGATCCCGGGGAGCTACGCCGTCGCCTGGCGGAACTGCTGCCGGGCTACATGGTGCCCGCGTATCTCGAACGACTCGGCCACATCCCGCTGACACCGGCGGGCAAGGCCGACCGCAAGAATCTCCCGGCACCCAGCAGCCCGCGAACAACCGCGAGCGACGTCGGCTACGTGGCACCGGCCACCGAGACCGAGCTCCACCTGGCGGAGGCATTGGGGCGGGTACTCGGGATCGAGCGGATCTCGGCGACGGGACATTTCTTCGACGACTACGGCGCCGACTCCCTGTCGCTGGCCAAGTTCTGCGCCCTGGTCCGGGAACGTGGCGACGTCGCGCCGTTGTCGGCGAAGGATGTGTATCTCAACCCCACTGTTCGCGGTCTCGCGGAGTCGGTTCCCACGTCGGCCCAGGTCACGGCCGTTCGTGCAGAGGAGCCGCGCCGGGCGTCCACGGCGTCGTATGTCCTCTGTGGAGTGTTCCAGCTCCTGGCCTTCCTCACCTACGCCGCCGGTTCCGGCTGGATGCTGGACACGGGATTCACCTGGCTCGCCGCCGCGACCGGACCGGTCGAAGGCTACGCGCGGGCCGTCGGGCTCGGGCTCGTCGTGTTCGTCGTCCTCTCCGTGGTGCCGATCCTGGCGAAGTGGGCGCTTGTCGGACGATGGCAACCGGGGGAGATCCCGCTGTGGAGTCCCGGCTATCTGCGCTTCTGGACGGTCAAGACACTGATCAGGTTCAGTCCGCTGATGCTGTTCACCGGCACGCCGCTGTACTCCTGGTATCTGCGGGCGCTCGGCGCGGGCATCGGCAAGGGCGCCGTGATCCTGTCCCGGAATCCGCCGGTCTGCACCGATCTGCTCAGCATCGGCGACGGGGCTGTCATCCGGAAGGACGCCTACTTCTCGTGCTACCGCGCCAGGGCGGGCAGGATCCAGACCGGCCGGGTCACCCTCGGGGACAACGCCTTCGTCGGTGAGATGACCGTGCTCGACATCGGGACGCAGCTGGGCGACAACGCACAATTGGGCCACTCGTCGTCCTTGAACGCCGGACAGTCCGTCCCCGGCGGCGAGAGCTGGCACGGGTCGCCCGCCCGTCTCTCGACCGTGGACTACCGGGCGTTGCCGACCGTCGCACGTGGCAGGCTCAGACCGTTCGTCTTCAGCGCGTCCAGCCTGCTGCTCCTGCTGGTGGTGACACTTCCCGTGACACTGGGCGGCGCGGACGTGCTCGCCGAGCGACTGTTCACGAAGACGGTGGACTTCACGAGCTGGGCCTTCTACCGCGGCCAGATCGCCGACTCGGCGCTGGTGTACTTCGGGGCATTGTGCGCCGGGCTGGCCGTCGTCCTCACGATCCCGCGTCTGCTCGGCCTGTTCCTTCGGCCGGACCAGGTCTATCCGCTCTACGGGAAGCATTTCGCGATCCAGCGGCTGATCGCGCGGCTGACCAACCTCCGCGCGTTCACCTACCTCTTCGGCGACAGCAGCTACATCGTGCACTACCTGCGCGCGCTGGGGTACGATCTGTCGAAGGTCCAACAGACCGGATCCAACTTCGGGGTCGAGGTCAAGCACGAAACACCGTTCTTCAGCACGGTCGGCACCGGGACGATGGTCTCGGACGGCCTTTCGCTGCTCAACGCGGACTTCTCCGCCTCGTCGTTCCGGCTGCGCCGAACCTCCGTGGCACCACAGGCGTTCCTGGGCAACGAGATCGCTTATCCACCGGACGCGCGGATCGGCCGGAACTGCCTTCTGGCCACCAAGGTCCTCGTGCCCTTGGACGGGCCGATCAGAGAGAACGTCGGCCTGCTCGGGTCGCCGGCGTTCGAGATTCCCCGGACCGTCCGCCGTGACACCGGATTCGACCATCTCGGCACCGGAGACGGCCTCCGAGCGAAGAACCGGCACAACACCGTCACCATCTTCGTCTATCTGCTGGTGCATTGGCTCCACCTGCTCGGGGTCCTGCTGATCGGCGCGGCCGCCGGTGCCCTGCACGAGCGCCTTGGCTCACTCGCCATCGGCGCCGGCATCGTGGCGACGCTGATGTTCTCGGTCTCGTTCCTCATGCTGGCGGAACTCGGCGTGCAGGGCTTCCGGGCGATGCGGCCGCGGTTCTGCTCGATCTACGATCCGGCCTTCTGGCAGCACGAACGGTTCTGGAAGCTCAGCCCCGCCCGCTACCTCGCGTTGTTCGACGGGACACCGTTCAAACCCTTCCTTCTGCGTTGCCTCGGCGTCCGGATCGGCCACCGTGTCTTCGACGACGGATGCGCGATCCCGGAACGGTCCTTGGTGAGCATCGGCGACGACTGCGTGCTCAACCTGCACACGGTCGTCCAAGGGCATTCGCTCGAGGACGGCCTGTTCAAATCCGACTACATCACCATCGGCGCGGGGTGCACGATCGGCACCGGGGCGTTCGTCCACTATGGAGTGACGATGGCGGACGGGGCGATCGCCGAAGCGGACGCGTTCCTGATGAAGGGCACCGCCGCCCCGGCACGGACCCGCTGGCACGCCAATCCGGCGGTGGAACTCGACGGACGACACGCGTGATCGGGTGGCCGACACGCGACGGAATCCCGCGTCGAGCGCCGCGAGTCCACCTGGTTGGTATTATTATACCGGCAAGTGTTAGGGTGCCGGTATAATAATACCACCGGCTAGCGAGGACTCCATGATCGAACTGAAGACGCCCGCCGAGATCGACCGCATGCACGTGACCGGGCGTTTCGTCGCCGAGGTGCTCACCGAGGTCGGCAGCATCGCCGACGTCGGCGTCAACCTGATGGACCTGGAACACCACGTGCGCGGCATGATCCAGCGGCGCGGGGCGGAGTCGTGCTACTGGGACTACGCGCCGTCGTTCGGCAAGGGCCCGTTCCGCAACGTCATCTGCCTGGCGGTCAACGACGCCGTCCTGCACGGCTTGCCCCACGACTACACGCTGCGCGACGGAGACGTGCTCACCGCGGACCTCGCGGTGAAGATCGACGGCTGGGCGGCCGACTCGGCGCGCACGGTCATCGTCGGGACGCCCGCCGAGGAGGACCTGCGGATCATCCGCGCCACCGAGGAGGCGTTGGAGGCGGCGATCGAGGCGGCGCGTCCCGGCAACCGGCTGGGTGACATCTCCGCGGCCATCTGGGCGGTCGCCCGTGAGTACGGCTATCCGGTGAACACCGAGTTCGGCGGCCACGGCATCGGCCGCACCATGCACGAGGAACTCCACATTCCCAACAAAGGCAAAGCGGGTCGCGGCCTGAAGCTCCAGCCGGGACTGACCGTCGCGCTGGAGCCCTGGTTCGCCCGCACGACCGACAAGATCATCTTCGACGACGACGGCTGGACCATCCGTTCCGCCGACGGTTCACGTACGGCCCACTCGGAGCACACGGTGGCCATCACCGAAGACGCACCCTTGGTGCTCACCCGGCGAGAGCACGAGATGCCCGCATCTACTCTGTCCACAAAGGACTCCGAACGCGCCGAGTGATCTTCGGCACGCGCTTTGTCTTTTTCGGGCAGTGTCGATGTGCGCACAGGCAACGTCACGGGCACGAACATCGGTGGCGAGGTGCACGTGGGGTGGTGATCGCCTGAACCGGTGTCGACGGCGGTCGTTTCGGCTCATGCTTGAATCAAGTCATGAGCAATCCGTTGGTCGCGCCGGTCAAGGACTCGACGACTGCGGTGTCGGGCGTGCCGTTGCTGGAAGGCGCGCTCGACCTGAAGTCGGCGATCGAGAGCGGCGACTGGGCTTCGGTCGCCATGGGCGCGGTGGGCACCGCGCTGGACGCGCTGACGGCCGTGATGGACCCGTTCGGCGCGGTTCTCGCCGCCGGTGTGGGCTGGTTGATCGAGCACGTGGGCCCGTTGAAGGAGGCGCTCAACGCGCTCACCGGCAACGCGGACGAGATCGCGGCGCAGGCGGAGACCTGGACGAACATCGCCAAGGAACTCGGGACCGTTTCGGTCGAGCTGGTGGATCTGGTCGACAAGGATCTCGGTAGCTGGACGGGGGAAGCGGCCGACGCGTACCGCAAACAGGCCAAGAACACCTCCACGCTGATCGAGAGCGCGCAGAAGGGGAGCGAGGGCGCGGGGAGCGGGGTGAAGACGGCGGGGGAGGTCGTCGCCGCGGTCCGGACACTGGTCCGGGACATCATCGCCGAACTCATCGGGCACCTGATCTCCTGGGCGCTGCAGGTGGTGTTCACGCTCGGCATCGGGTTGACGTGGGTGGTGCCGCAGGTGGTGGCGGCGGTGGCGAAGACCGCGTCGAAGATCGCCGGCCTCACCACGAAGCTGGTGAAGGCGCTCAAGGGCCTCGTCCCGCTGTTGAAGAAGGCGGGCGATCTGTTCGACGACGCCGGGAAGGCGTTGAAGAACCTCAAGGGCGGGACGGTCACGCCGTCCGGAAAGCCCAAGGACATCAACGTCAAATCCCCCGAGCCGAAGCCCAAACCCAAACCCGACGAGGACGGAGGCACCAGCCCCTCTGGCGACCACACCGGCCCGTCCGGCGACAAGGGCGGCTCCGGCGGGGACAGGGGTGGTTCGGGCGGCGGGGACAGGAACGGCAACACCGGTCCGGCGGGGGACAACGTCACCCCATCGGGGGCAGGCGGCAGCCGTGGCGGCGGAAGCAACGGAAGTCCGCCCCCGGCCCGAACGGACCCTCCGCCCAAGCAGTCCGCGCCCGACGAGATGAACCTCTGTGGCGACCCGATCGACATCGCCACCGGCGAGGTCGTGATGGTGCAGGACGATCTGTCGCTGGCCGGACCGCTGCCGATCCGGATCCGCCGCACCCATATGTCGAGCTACCGGTCGGGCACCGGCTTCGGCCGCTCCTGGGCGTCGACCGCCGATCTGCGGCTGGAGCTCACCGCCGAACACGCCCGGTTCTTTTCCGACGACGGCACGGCGCCGACGTTCCCGTTGCCGGAGCCGGGGCGGCCGACGGAATCGCCGGCCGGGCCTTCACGAGCACTGCTCGTAGACGAGGCGGGCACCTATCGGCTGGAGACCTGGGATTCCGGGATCACCCTGTACTTCGCGCCGGTCCCGGGTGCGCCGTCGCGAGTGCTGCCGTTGACCGCGTTCGAGCTCGGCGAGGACGGGCCGCGAATCGAGGTGGACCACGACGCCGACGGCGCGGGTGTGCGCTGGCGGCATTCCGACGGACGGGTACTGGAGATCGATCGCGGGCGCGGCCGGATCCAGGCCTTGCGGATGACCGATCCGGTGCAGGGCCAGAACGTCGTCGTCATGCGCTACGGCTACGACGACGCGGGCAACCTCACCGAGGTGACCAACTCCTCCGGCCGGGCACTGCGGTTCGACTACGACCCCGACGGCAGGCTGGCGGAATGGCAGGACCGCAACGGGATCTGGTACCGCTACGTCTACGACGCGGCAGGACGCTGTGTGCGCACGGTCGGGGATCGCGGATTCCTCGACTGCACCTTCGAATACGAGCCGAAACGGACGCGCTACACGGATTCCCTCGGCCATGTCACGGTTTTCGAGCTCGACGCCGCGCATCACGTGGTGCGCGAGACGGATCCGCTCGGCGCGACCACCGTCTTCACCTGGGACGAGCGGGACCGGATGCGCTCGAAGACCGATCCGCTCGGCCGGACCACGCGGTTCAGCTACAACGCCGAGGGCGAGATCTCGAAGGTCACCCGGCCCGACGGCAGTGTCGTGCTGGTGAACCGGTCCGAGGACGGCGCGGTCGACGGACTGGTGGCCGACGAAGGCGACCACACCCGTTACCGGGCCTATCCGGACGGTATGGGGCCGGATCCGCGACAGGACCCGGTCGGCGTTTCCGGCTCGATCAACCTCGAGACCGGCCCGGAAACCGACGACTCCGGGACCGAGGACCACGACCTGTTCGGCAGGCCGCGTTCGGTCCCGCACGGCAGGGGACGGGCCCGGATCGGCTGGACCGTGGAGGGACTGCGGGCCTGGCGGGTCGGTTCGCTGAGCGAGCGGCAGAGCTGGCGCTACGACAGCGAAGGCAACGAGATCGAACACGTCGACCCGGCGGGGCGCACGACCCGCCGCGAGTACGGCCCGTTCGACATGCTGACCGCGGAGATCGATCCGGCGGGTGGGCGCACCCAGTACACCTACGACACCGAGTTGCGGCCGGTCGTGGTGACCAACCCGAACGGGCTGACCTGGACCTATGAATACGATGCCGCCGGCCGCCTCGTCCGGCAGACCGACTTCGACGGCCGGGCGCACACCTACGCCTACGACGCGGCAGGACAGCTGATCCGGTCCGTCGACCCCGCCGGCCGGGTCACGGAATACGGCTACGACGTGATCGGCAACCTGGTCCGGATCCGCACGGACGACACGGAGACCACCTACGGCTACGACGTGGTCGGCGAGCTGGTCCGTGCGGACGACGGCGAGTCCGTGGTGGAGTTCGAACGGGACGACAACGGCCGGACGGTGCGCACGGTCACCGACGGGCTGGAAGTGGTCTTCGCGTACGACTCCGCGGGGGGCACGATCAGTCGTCGAACCCCTTCCGGCGCGACGAGTGTGTGGTCCTTCGACAAGGAGGAGCGGCCGAGCGCGCTGTCGACCGCCGAGCACGTCGTCGACTACGCCTACGACGCCGAAGGTCGTCCGATCGAGCGGCGCGTCGACCAGGGCGCCAGGCTGCGGCAGCAGTTCGACGCCGACGACCGGATCATCGGCCAGACCCTCACCGACGCGACTGGCACCGTACTGCGGCACCGCGAGTTCGCCAGGTCGGCCGACGGCGACCTCGCCGCGATCCGCGACGCCGCGGGAGGCGAATCCTTCGGACGTGACGCGGCCGGGCGGATCACCACCCACCTGGTCGACAACGTGCGCGAGGACATCGCCTACGACCGGGCGGGCAAGGTCGTGCAGTGGGCCACCACGACCATGGCTTATCCCGAAGCGGGGCCGCGCACGTACGACCGCAACACGATCACCGGCGCCGGAGTGGTCCGCTACGAACACGACGTGAGCGGACGGCGTACCGCCCGGCACGAAGGCGACCGGAGCTGGCGGTACGAGTGGGACGCGCGCAACCGGCTGACCGGCCTCACCACGCCGGACGGCCGCCGCTGGCGGTACCGCTACGACCCGCTCGGCCGTCGCACGGCGAAGGAACTGCTCGCCCCGGACGGCCGGGTCGTCGAGCAGACGCGTTTCGTCTGGGACGGCAACTCGCTGATCGAGCAGGCGCACACCGGCCCGGCCGGTGTCACGGTCACCACCTGGGAACGGCGGCCGGACACCGAGGAACCCGTCACCCAGACCGAACACGGCAACGTGCCCGCCCGGTTCCGGGCTTTCGTGAACGACTCCATCGGTACCCCGACCGACCTGCTCGACCCGCTGGGCACACCGAGCTGGAGCGGCCGCTGGACACTGTGGGGCTTGCCGTTGACCGGATTCCCCGGCACGCCGCTGCGGTTCCCCGGCCAGTACCTGGACGCGGAAAGCGGGCTGCACTACAACCTGCACCGCTACTTCGACCCGGCCACCGCGCGCTACCTCAGCCAGGATCCGCTCGGCCTCCCCGCCGGGCCCGATCCGGCCGGTTACCCGCACGACCCGACGTCGGGTTCGGATCCGCTCGGCCTGGTGTGGTGCGACAAGAAACGCAAGCACGTCGACGGTCCGGACACCAGCGGGACCGGGCACAACGCGGGCAACACCGGTGGCAGCGCGAAACGTCCGCGAACCGAGAACGACAACGCCAATCGCGGCGGCCGCACCAAGAACCAGGCGGGCACCACCGAAGAGGTCCGGGCCACCTACGACAAGAACTCCACTCGCGGGAAGGACTTCGTCAACACGCCGGACCCCAGGCAGGTCACCGACGTGGACGCGCTGAACAAGAACTCGATCATCCGCAACAAGACGGACCAGAACGGGGAGGTGTACGGGGAGAACAACCTGAGCGAGAAGCTGGTGGAGACCCTGGAGAGCACCCCGAAGAGGAACCCCAAGCCGGGCGAGAGCCAGTTCCTGAGCGCCGACGAGAAGTGGATCCGCGGTCACCTCGAGAACGGTGACATGGGCGGGCCTGGCAACTCGGACAACATGATCCCGCTGACCCACACCGCGAACATGAACTACAAGAAGCTCGAATCGAGCCTCCAGACCTACGTCGACCTCAAGAACGCCCTGGCGAACCGGGATGCCTCCGACATCGGCATCGACTTCCGGGTCAAGCCCAGCGACGAGGTGAAGTTCCCCAAATCGGACAACGACTTCGAACGCGGCATCCGCGACCACGTCGAGATCAACACCCAGTACACCGGGATCACCCCGGACATCGCCAAATGGCTGATGGACAGCAAGATGGACGTCCCGCTGCCGGATCTGCCCCCGCCGGGGACCAAGTTCGACACCATCAGCGGCAAGTTCACCAAACCCGACGGCAACGAGTGGGTCAAGAACCCGAAGGGCCACGACCTCAGCCAGTACCTGTGAGCGCGAGAAGTTTCGGCCGAAAACTCCGAATACGGCCCGTCACCATCGCGCGGCCGTTAGAGTGAACGGTCGCTGTAGTCATCACCCTTGAGGAGCAGTAGTTCATGATCGCCGAGAGCGCGAACCAGCAGAGCGTGACCTTCCCGCAGGAAGCCACGCCGATCTTCGACCTGGTCGCGAAGATGGTGTCGCGCACGCAAACCGACGACGAGCACGACTTCGACCGCGAAGCCGGTCTGGCGACCACCGCGTAGCTTCCTGCCGAGAACGTCAATCAGACGGCGTGCCCGCTTGGACGCGGAGTTCCGCGGCCGTGCGACGGGCGTGGGCGAGGCCGTCGAGGATCCATTGCGGGGGCTGCCGGTCGTTGGTCGCGATCCGCTCGTAGGCGGCGACCAGCCGTTCCGCGATTTTCAGCCGAGAATCCGCGGCCGCCGGTTCGGGCCCCGTTCGGGTGTCGCCCTGCTCGGGCGGGATCGTGACCAGGGCGAGGTGTCCGGTCGGCGAAGGGGTCTCTCCCGCCGAGGACTCGGCGGTGATGGAGGGATGCGGTTCCGGGGCAGACAGCCGCCGGACGCGGAAGGACGTCCGCTCGGTGTTGTCCGGCACACCTTCACGGCGGGAGTCCTGCGAAGGAAAGGGATCCGCCCGGAGTCGCGCGACCGCGGGACCGTAGCGGGTTCGCACGGACTGTGGTGTCTCCCCGTCGAGCCCGTACGCGATCTCGTGCCAGGTCTTCCCGTCGAGCCTCGCGGCGACCACCGAGGCTTCGACGATCTGCTGTGCCAACCCGATCAGACCGGAGTGGTCCGACGCGGAGTCCGCCCGGGCGGCGTTCGCGGCCAGGTCGGCGAGTTCCGCCGCGTGCGCGGCGAGGACCAGATGCGCCCGGCTGGCCGCGGCGGGGACGTGACTCACAGGTGTTCTCACCTTCTCTGATGTGCAGATTTGCATAAATGTGCAATTTTTGGCACTGAAGAATCGCGGGCGTGCCCTGATCGGGTGTGGCCGCTGCGGTTTCGCGCGGGGTGCGGTTCAGTGGACCGTGTGGTCGGGAACGATCGAGGTCATCCGGACGGAGGGACCCGCGAGGGAGGGATGCCGATGAGCAGGCCCCTGTACCAGGCGAAGGCGGATCTCTTCAAAACGCTGGGCCACCCCGTCCGGATCCGGGTGCTCGAACTGCTCAGCGAGCGCGACCATCACGTCTCGGAGCTGCTCGCCGACCTCGGTATCGAGCCTGCCAACCTGTCCCAGCAGCTCGCGGTGCTGCGCCGGGCCGATCTGGTGGTGCCGCACAAGGAGGGCACGACCGTGTCGTACTCCCTCGCCAGTCCGTCGATCACCGAACTGCTCGCCGTTGCGCGCGGGATTCTGACCGGGGTCATCACCGGCAGACTGGAGTTGCTCGACGATCTGCGGAATTCGGCGGATTTTTGCGGCGACGTGAATTCATCGGAAACCGACTGAAAGGGCGCGCAAGCGCGGTCGTCATCGATTTTCCTGACCGGCATCGATGTTGTTCTCGGTCAATTCGGAATTATCCTCGCCGCCGCGGGGGAGTCCGCCATCACCGGCGGCCGCCCTCCTCGTTTCCTCGACCAGGGAGTCGAAGATGGGGGTCCCGCACAGTTCCACATGGTCCTCCGTCAGAACGGTTTTCGTGCCGGGGTCATCTTGCCCTGGAGTGGGTTCTTCGATCCAGTTCCGCCAGGCATTGCACTCGATTGAGCTCACCCTCCGGGGTGAGCTATTCGCCGATGCGAAAAGCAAGTGTAGGGCATGACTCTTTCCGGGCCCGCACGGCATCGCCGGTTCGCGGAAATAATGATTCCACTTTCCGGCCGGGCACGGGAAAAGGATTTCTCATCGCACGGACGCACTGCCGGAGAACTCGACCCGGTAGCGGGTCGGCGTGGTGCCCAGCGCGGTCGCGAAGTGCTCGCGAAGACGGGCGGGCGTGCCGAAACCGGACTGCGCGGCGATGGCGTCGATGCCGAGCGCGGTCGTTTCGAGAAGGTGCCTGGCCCGCGCGAGGCGTTGTGCGACAAGCCAGTTGTGGACGGTGGTCCCGGTGCGGGCACGGAACGAGCGGGTGAAGGTGCTCCGGCTCATATGCGCCCGGGCGGCGAGCCCGTCGATGGTGTGCGGTACGTCCAGCCGGGACTGTGTCCAGCTCATCACCTGGGTCAGCGGATCGTTGTCCGGCGCGGGTACGGGAAGCTCGATGAACTGGGCCTGGCCGCCGGGGCGGTGCGGCGCGGCGACGATCCGGCGGGCGACGCCGTTCGCGACGACCTGGCCGGCCGTGCGGGCGAGCAGGTGAAGACACGTGTCGATTCCGGCGGTCGCGCCCGCGCCGGTCACGACGTCGCCTTCGTCGACGTACAGCTCTTCGGGGCGCAGCTCCACCGCCGGGAAGCGCCTCCGGAACGTTTCGACCCATTTCCAGTGGGTGGTCGCGGCGCGCCCCTCGAGGATGCCGGCGTCGGCGAGCGCGAAGACTCCCAAGCAGAGCCCGACGACGAGCGCTCCGCGTTCGTGCGCGGCGCGCAAAGCGGCGGCGACGGGCGAAGGTGTCGGGGCTTCCGGGTCGGACCACCACGGCACGACGACGATGTCGGCCTTCGCGAGCGCGTCGAGACCCGCGGGCACGTCGATCGCGTAACCGCCGCTCGTGGCGAGGCGGCCCGGCTCGACGGCGACGACGGTGATCGGCCACGGCTCCATGTCACCCGCCGGAGCCTCGGGTCCCCACACCAGGGACGGCACGGCGAGGTGGAACGGGCTGACCCCCTCGAACGCCAGGACGGCCACCTGTGGAGCACTCATCGATCTCTCCTCGCGGATGTCGGCCGATCTCGACCACAGCCGACCCGAATCCGTATCCCGGTATCGGATCGGGTCAGCCACGATGGTAACCGTACCGACGGAAAGCGAAGGAAACCCGATGACCAGCACCACTCTCCGCGAGATCAGCACCCTGCCGACGACTCCCGCGACGCTCTCGGACGCGACGGTGATTTTCGTCGACTACCAGAACACCTACACGCGCGGCGTGATGGAACTCGACGGCTGGGAAGCGGCGCTCGACGAGGCGGCCACCTTGCTGGCACGTGCCCGTGCCGAGGGCGCGACGGTCATTCACGTCAAGCACGACGGCGGCGAGGGCAGCCCGTACGACCTCCAGCAGGACATCGGCCGGATCCACGAACGGGTCGCTCCCGTTCCGGGCGAGGAGGTCGTGGTGAAGACCGCGCCGAACTCGTTCGTCGGCACTCCATTGGGGGAGTTGGTCGACGCGGCCGGACACCAGAACGTCGTCGTGGCCGGGTTCATGACCCATATGTGTGTCACGTTCACCGCGGAGGGCGCCTTCCTGCGCGGAAACGCCCCGACCGTGGTGGCGGCCGCCTGCGCGACGCGCGCGCTCCCGTCCGCCGTCGGCCCGGTGACCGCCGCGGAGCAGCATCGTTCCGCCCTCGCCACGATCGGTGATCTCTACGCCGTCGTGGTCGGTTCCTCGGCCGACCTCGGCTAGCGCCCAGGTCCTGCGGGGCGGGGCACTCCCGTGGATCATGAAGGGCAGTCCCGCCGCCGGAGTATCGAAGGGGTCGTGATGGCCAAGCCCAACATCGCCGAGCAGTTCGTCCAAGTCCTGGTGCAGGCCGGGGTGGAACGGATCTACGGCGTGGTCGGAGACAGCCTCAACCCCGTCGTCGACGCCATCCGCCGCACCCCGGGCATCGAGTGGGTGCACGTACGGAACGAGGAGGCCGGCGCGTTCGCCGCGGCCGCCGAGGCCCAGCTGACCGGAAAGCTCGCGGTGTGCGCCGGCAGCTGCGGTCCCGGCAACACGCATCTGGTGCAGGGTCTTTACGACGCGCACCGCACCGGTGCCCCGGTTCTCGCGCTCGCCTCGCATATCCCGTCCGCCCAGATCGGGACCGGGTTCTTTCAGGAGACCCATCCCGAACGGCTGTTCGTCGACTGCAGCGGCTACTGCGAGCAGATCAGCAGGCCCGCTCAAATGCCAAGGGTGCTGCGGATCGCCATGCAGCACGCGTTGTCCCGCGGCGAGGTGTCGGTGCTCGTGCTGCCCGGCGACGTCGCGCACCTCGAGGCCGCGGCGCCCACCGGGAGCGGGGTGCCGGTCACCGAACACGGGACGGTCATGCCGCCCGAATCCCAGGTGGCACGGCTCGCCGAGTTGATCAACGGAGCCGAAACCGTCACGGTGTTCGCCGGTGCCGGGGTGCGCGGCGCGCACGCCGAGGTGATGGAACTGGCCGAGACCGTCCAGGCGCCGGTCGGCCACAGCCTGCGCGGCAAGGAATGGATCCAGTACGACAACCCCTATGACGTCGGAATGAGCGGACTGCTCGGCTACGGCGCCTGCTACCGGGCCATGCACGATGCCGATCTGCTGCTCCTGCTCGGCACCGATTTCCCTTACGATTCCTTCCTTCCCCAGGCTCGGACCGTGCAGGTCGACCACGACGCGACCCGGCTCGGCCGTCGCACCCCACTGGAACTGGCCGTGCACGGCGACGTAGGTGAGACGCTGCGAGCCGTGCGGCCGCTCCTGCGACGCAAGACCGATCGGACGTTCCTGGACCGCATGCTGCGTGAGCACTGCAAAACGCTGGAGCAGGTCGTCGACGCCTACACCCGCAACGTCGAACGGCACGTTCCCATCCACCCGGAGTTCGCCGCGGACCTGCTGGACGAACTCGCCGCGGACGACGCGATCTTCACCGTGGACACCGGAATGTGCAATGTGTGGGCGGCCCGGTACCTCACGCCCAACGGACGGCGCCGAGTCATCGGTTCGTTCCTGCACGGCACCATGGCCAACGCGCTGCCGCACGCCATCGGCGCGCAGTTCGCCTACCCGGGACGTCAGGTCGTGTCGATGTCCGGCGACGGCGGGCTCGGCATGCTGCTCGGCGAACTGCTCACCGTGGCCTTGCACGACCTCCCGGTCAAGATCGTGACGTTCAACAATTCCTCGCTGGGCATGGTGAAACTGGAGATGCTGGTCGACGGCCTGCCCGACTATCAGACCGACCATCGCCCGGTCGACTTCGCCGCCATCGCCGGTGGCGCCGGCCTGCGAGCCGAGCGGGTGACCGACCCGACCCGGCTGCGCACGGCTCTCAAGGAGGCGCTGAGCCACGACGGCCCCGCGCTGGTGGACGTCGTGACCGACCCGAACGCGCTGTCCGTCCCGCCGCACATCACCGCCGGGCAGCTCGGCGGATTCGCGTTGGCCGCGAGCAAGGTCGTCCTCGAAGGCGGTGTCGGCCGGATGATCGACCTCGCCCGCGCGAACCTCCGCAACATCCCCCGGCTCTGAGCGGCGGCGCTGTTCTCCCACGGTAGTTCCGTGAAGGCCTCCTTGAGGGACTCTGGGTCCCTCAAGGAGGCCTTCACGGACTTTCCTCGCTGTCGCGATGACCTCGACTGAGCGGCGTCAGGATCGGTCGGTGCCCATCCCGCGCCACAGCAGGTCGAGGAGGCTCGCGACGTCGCGCCGCCACTCACCGTTCGGGTCGAGGTACAGCAGGCCGCCCAGTCCACGAAGGACGGTCTCGGGCTTCAGGTCCGGGCGGACGGTGCCGGCGTCGATATTCGCCTGCAACAGCTTGAAAACCGCGCCGACCATGGCTTCGTAGGCTCCCGCGGGCAGCTCGCCGCGCGAAGCCGTCGCGGCGCGAAGGGCGTCGGCGAGTCCGCGTTTGGTCATCATGTAATGCGCGAGGTGGTCGGTGGTCCACGTCCGGAAAGCCTGCTCTGGCGGGAACTTCTCGAGCAGGCTCGGCACGATGTCGACGAGCTGGCGTACTTCGCGCTGGTAGACCGCCAGGATGAGGGCTTCCGGGGTGGGGAAATGCCGGTACACCGTGCCGACACCGACCTCGGCCTGTTTCGCGATGGCGTTGAACGAAACCTCACCCGAGCCTGCCAGTGACTTCGCCGCGGTGGCGAGGATGCGCTCGTGGTTGCGCCGGGTGTCCGCGCGCCGGGGGTTGACCGATCCCGTCGTCATCTTCCCTCCCGTCCGCCGATCACGTTCTCCGGTGAAATGTAGCCGAGGAACCCGGGCGACCTGGAGCGACTCCAGGGGGAGCATCGACATTGCCAAGCGGATTGTAATCCGCTAACTTGAAAATCGAAGCGGATGAATATCCGTTTCGATTCGCGAACAGTCTCCCACCACCTCAACCTACGCCGTCGGGCCCGTGCCCGGACGATCTGCGGAAAGAGATCCAGTGGACATCTCACTCGAAGTCAACGGCAGGACGGAACACCTGAGTCTCGATCCCGGGGTGACCCTGCTGGACGCGCTGCGGGAGCGGCTCGCCGTCACAGGCCCGAAGAAGGGGTGTGACCGGGGGCAGTGCGGCGCCTGCACGGTGCACGTCGGCGGACGGCCGGTGCTGTCCTGCCTCACCTTGGCCGCCACCGTGAAGCAACCGGTGACCACGGTCGAAGGACTGTCCACAGAGGACCGGCTGCATCCGGTCCAGCAGGCGTTCGTCGATCGGGACGCCCTCCAGTGCGGATTCTGCACGTCGGGGCAGATCATGTCGGCGGTCGCCGCCGTCGAGCAGGACGTCGAGGACGTCCGTGAATTCATGTCCGGCAACCTCTGCCGGTGCGCGGCGTACCCGAACATCATCGCGGCCGTCGAGCAGGCAAGGAGGGCCGATGCGTCCCTTTGAGCTGCTCGCACCCGAGACCGTCGAGGCCGCGGTCTCCTCGCCCGGCACCTTCCTGGCGGGCGGGACCACCCTCGTCGACCTGATGAAACTCAATGTCCTGACCCCACAACAGGTCCTGGACATCAACGCGGTGCCGCTGCGGGGTATCGACACCGCCGACGGGCTCCGGTTCGGCGCGCTGGAGCGAATGGGCGACATCGCCGCGCACCCCGGGGTGTATCCGGCGATCTCCCGAGCGCTGCTGCTCAGCGCCTCCCAGCAGATCCGGAACATGGCCAGTATCGGCGGAAACCTCATGCAGCGCACCCGCTGCTCGTACTTCCGGGACGTCGCCATGCCGTGCAACCGGCGGGTACCCGGCAGCGGCTGCCCGGCGATCTCGGGCACCAACCGGATGCACGCGGTGCTGGGCACGAGCGATTCGTGCGTGGCGACCCACGCCAGCGACGTGGCCGTCGCACTGGTCGCTCTCGACGCGCGGCTCCGGCTGGTCAGCGCGACGGGCACCCGCACCGTCGAACTGGCTTCCTTCTACCGCCTGCCCGGTGACACCCCGGAGGTGGAGACCGATCTCCAGCCCGGCGAACTGATCGCGGAAGTCGTGGTCCCGCGGCTGGATTGGGCGTCGAACTCCACGTACGTCAAGGTTCGGGACCGGCAGTCCTACGAGTTCGCGCTGTGCTCGGCCGCGGTCGCGCTGCGGGTCGAAGGCTCGCGCATCGTCGACGCCAGGGTCGCGGCCGGCGGCGTGGCGACCGTGCCGTGGCGGCTGGCCGCGGTCGAGGAGGCCTTGCGCGGCGCGCCCGCGACGGTCTCGGCCTTCGAAGACGCGGCGGCACTGGCCGCCGAGGGCGCGCGCCCGTTGGCCGCGAATGGTTTCAAGACGTCGTTGCTGCGGCGGACCATCGTCCGCGCACTGCTCGAACTGACCGAGGGGAGCCGCTGATGACCGGCCGGGTGGACGGGCCACTGAAGGTCACCGGCCGGGCCGAGTACGGGGCGGATCACACCTTCCCCGAGCTGGTCCACGGGTACGTCGTGCTCAGCACGATCGCTCACGGCGAGATCGACGCGATGGACGTCACGGCGGCGAAAGCCGCTCCAGGCGTGATCGGTGTGTACACGCCGTTCGATCCGCTGGAACTGCGCACCCCGGCCACCCAGTTCATGGGTGAGACCTGGGTTCCGTTGCAGGACAAGGAAGTCGCCTACTACGGCCAGCCGATCGGCTTCGTGGTCGCCGAGACCTACGAGCAGGCGCGCGACGCGGCGATGCTGGTCGAGGTCTCCTACCTGCCGAGGCCCGCTCTCACTTCGTTGCAGGACGGCCTGGCTTCGGCGGAAGACGCGCCGCCCGGGAGGGACGGTGGCCCCTCCACTCTCGCCATCCTCGCTCCCGGCGTCGAGTCCATCGAGGACGCGCTCGCCGCGAGCCCGGTGGTCGTCGAAGCCACGTACACCACCGCGCCCCAGCACCACGCCGCGCTGGAGCCGCATTCCGCGGTCGCGGTGTGGGGGCCAGACGGCCTGACGGTCCACAGCGGCAACCAGGGATCCAACCTTCAGTCCGCGGAACTGGCGATGGCGCTGGGCACGGAGCCGTCCGAGGTGCACGCGGTGAACCCGTTCGTGGGCGGTGCGTTCGGCGGCAAGGGCCGCACGTCCACCCCGGCGTTCCTGGCCGCGGCGGCGGCCAGGGTCCTCGGCAGGCCGGTGAAAGCCGCGCTCAGCCGGGAACAGGTCTTCACCGCGACCGCGGGCCGTGCCGCGACGGTGCAGAAGATCGCCCTCGGCGCGGAACACGACGGCACGCTCAACGCCCTGCGTCACGACTCGTGGTGCAGCACGCCGCAGGACCGGTCGTTCGTCGAGCCGACGTCACACGGCACCTCGCGCGAGTGGTACGCCACCCGCAACCTGGCCATCAGCCAGAAGATCGTGCCGCTGAACATCCCGCCGACCACCTTCATGCGGGCGCCGGGCGAGGCGCCAGGGTCTTTCGCGCTGGAGAGCGCGATCGACGAGCTCGCGGTCGCGCTGCGCATGGACCCCATCGAGTTGCGTCAGCGGAACAACTCGACCGCTCCACCCGGCAAGGATCTGCAGTGGTCGAGCAAACACCTCGACGAATGCTTCCGCATCGGCGCGGCGCGGTTCGGCTGGGCGGATCGGGCACCCCAAGGGCGGGCCGACGGAGACTGGCTCGTCGGCATGGGAACGGCCACCGCCATGTTCCCCGCCTTGCGGTTCCCGGCGGCGGTCGGGATCACCTTGCTGCCCGACGACACGGCCGTCGTCGAGACCAGCGGAGCGGACCCGGGGACGGGCCTGCTGACCGTGCTCTCCCTGGTGGGCGGGGAATCGCTGGACATCTCGCCGGATCGGGTGACACCGCGGCTCGGTGATTCGAAGCTGCCGCCCGGAGGCATGTCCGGCGGCTCGACGGCCACCGCGAGTGCGGGGACGGCCATCATGATCGCCGCCGCCAAGGCGATCGACGAACTGCTGGCACTGGCGTCGGCCCCCGGCGCGCCGTTCGACGGCATGGACGTGTCCTATGCGGACGGTCAGGTGCTGGCCGGCGACCGGACGATGACCTTCGGCGAGCTGTTGCGGGCACTGAAGCGCACCTCGCTGTCGGTGACCGGTTCGTCGGCGCCCGGCGAAGAGCTGACAAAGCACTCGTTCAGCTCGTTCGGCGCCCAGTTCTGCGAAGTCCGGGTGCACAAGTGGACGCGCGAAATCCGGGTGTCCCGCATGCTCGGCGTATTCGACTCCGGCCGGATCATCAACCCGGCGGCGGCGCGCAGCCAGATCATGGGAGGCATGATCTGGGGTGTATCGGCCGCTCTGCACGAAGGGCTGGAGGTCGAGGACAACGGTCGCTTCGCCAACGGTGACCTGGCGAGCTACCTGATTCCGGTGAACGCCGACATCCCGGAGGTCGACGTCCACTTCGTCGAGTATCCGGACACGTTGCACAACTCGGTCGGCGCGAAAGGGCTGGGCGAGATCGGCATCGTCGGAATGGCGGCGGCGGTCGCGAACGCCGTCCACAACGCCACCGGAATCCGGGTCCGGCACATCCCCATCCTGATCGAGGACCTCCTCGACGAGGCATAGGGGCGGGTGGAGATCCGGGACACGTGAGGTCACGGATCTCCACCTTCGCCGAGACATGCTCGAGCGAGCAGGTCGGCGATCGCCCAGTCCTGCATGGCCACCCCGACGCTCTTGAAGACCGTCCGGCCGACTCGCTTCGGGATTCCGTCGGTCAGCGCGGTGCCGAGCTCGATGAGGTCGTCCTCGGTGATGGCACCTGCCTGGAGTGCGTGGATGATTTCCCCGGACTCTTCGAGGACGGCGTCTCGTTCGTCGATGACGACGGTCGCTCCGGCGAGCAGCTCGTCCGGGAGTTCTCGCATGGTGGGGCGGAAGGCGCCGATGGCGTTGACGTGGGCGTGGCCGGCCAGCGACAGATGCGAGAACAGTGGCGTGGTGGACGTCGTGGCACAGCAGACGATGTCGGCATCGCGAACCGCCTCGTCGACGTCGGTCTCGACATGGACGGTGTCGAGGTGCAGCTCCTCGCCGAGAACCTTCGCGAGCGCGCGGGCGCGTTCGGGGCCGCGGGCGACGATTTTGAGCTCGGTCAGCGGCCGGACGGCGTGCACGGCGCGGACCTGATCGGCCGCCTGCCCGCCGGCGCCGATGAGGGTGCACGTCTTCGCTTCCGGCGGAGCCAGCAGGTCGGTCGCGACGCCGACGATGGCACCGGTGCGGATGCGGGTCACCTCGGTGGCGTCGGCGACGAGATGGCGGACGTGGCCGAGTTCGCTCCAGACGACGGTCCCGACGATAGCCGGCACTCGGCCGTCGAAATCGAGGCTCAACGTCTTGATCATCGCCGAGGCGGTCGGCCGGTGGTGCGTGGACATCACGAGGAATCCGCCGTCGCGCAACACGGTCCGCGTCGGCATCTCGAACTCGCCACGGCGCAGTGCGAGAAATCCGTTCCGTACGGCGTCGATCGCGGCGGGCATGGACACGGCCGACCGGATCTCCTCCGGTCCGAGCGTGACGACGTCCATGAATACTCCTGATTCCCTCAGCGCAGTACGAAACCCGGAACCAAGTCGTCGTCGGGGTCCACGACGAACCGGTGGTGGCCGGTGGGGAACGCGCGGCCCGTCACCACGGGCATCACCGCGTTCCGCCCGGCGACTTCGGTCGTGTCCGCGATCCGGGCGAACCAGGTCGAACCGACGATCGACGAATGGACGAGTGCGCGATCCGCCGCCAGCCGCCCGGACGCGTGCAGCGCCGCGACGCGGGAGGCGGTCCCCGAACCACAAGGTGACCTGTCCACCTGCCCGTCGGCGAAGACGGTCACGTTGCGCTGACGGACGTTTCCGGCTTCGTCGTCGCCGAGGTCGTCGAAGAAGATCACGCCGTAGATTCCGCTGAGTCTCGGGTCGAGCGGGTGCTCGACGTACGCGCTCGTGTTGAGCTCGTTCTTGATCTTCCGTCCCAGGTCGATCAGTTCGGGTAGCGAGGCATTGTCGACGGAGAGACCGAAGTCCGCCGCGGACACGTGGGCGTACATCGCGCCGCCGAACGCGATCACGCAAGTGGTGGTGCCGCGCGAGGTCTCCACTACAACGTCCTCATGGAGGAGATAGGCGGCGACGCTGACGAAGTCGACCGCGGTGACCTTGGAGCCCGCCGTGGCGACCCGCGCGGTCACTCGTCCGGACGGCACGTCGATCACCACCTCGGTGACGCCGCTGGGGTCGGCCGCCACCAGCCTGGTCTGGACCGCCCAGGTGCCCAGGCACATCGTGCCGTGGCCACACGCGGCGGAGAAGCCGTCCTTGTGCCAGAAGAGAACACCGAAATGGGCACCTGGATCGTCCGGTGCCACGACGAAACCGCCGTACATGTCGGCGTGCCCGCGTGGCTCGGAGCAGAGCAGTCGCCGCAGTCCGTCGACGTCAGGGTCGACGGCTGCCGCGACACGCTTTTCGGCGACCGTCGCCCCCGCTGGTTCCGTTGTCCCGGTGACGATCCTGAACGGTTCGCCACCGCAGTGGTAATCCACCGCGTCGATCCCGTCGCTGGTCATGGTGAAGCAACGTAACATGTGACATTGTACTGACACAACGCCTGGTGAAAGGACCGAGGATGGCTGGGGACGAACGTTCGATCAAGGGGCTGCCCTCGATCGGCGGCCGTCGCAACCTGCGCGACGAGGTCATCGAGACCCTTCGCGGTGCCGTGATCTCAGGGGAGATGCGTCCCGGTGTCGTCTACTCCGCGCCCACGCTGGCCGAACAGTTCGGCGTGTCCGCGACGCCGGTGCGCGAGGCGATGCTCGACCTCGTCAAGGAAGGTCTGATGGAAACCATGCGTAACAAGGGTTTCCGTGTCACTGAGCCCACCGAACACGAACTCGACGACCTCACCGAGCTGCGCGCCCTGATCGAAGTCCCCACCGTGCGCCGCATCGCCGAGGCGGGGGTCGACGCGGACGCGCTCGAGCGACTCCGTGACCTCGCGGCCGGGATCGAGCGGGCTTCCGTCGACCACGACCTCATCGGTCACGTCAGGTTCGACATGGAGTTCCATCTCGCGCTGCTCGGCCTGGCCGGCAA
The DNA here is from genome assembly GCF_044547565.1 of Amycolatopsis sp. NPDC052450. NCBI lineage: Bacteria > Bacillati > Actinomycetota > Actinomycetes > Pseudonocardiales > Pseudonocardiaceae > Amycolatopsis > Amycolatopsis sp. NPDC052450. Next base: position 144,789 of record NZ_JBIUAQ010000004.1, read on the forward strand.
CGAGCACCTCGTCGAAATCGTCCGGTCGTTGCGTGCCCGATCACGGATCTACGGTCTCAAGGTCCTGGCCGAACGCGGGCAACTCGTCCCGTCGGCGCGCGAACACGCGGAACTCGTCGACCTCATCGAGGTTCGAGACGCCGATGGTGCCGAGGCGCTCATGCGGCGTCATATCGGGCATGTCCGCGGTATCTGGGCGGCCGACTCCACACCGCCTCGAGCCGACTCGTCTTATTAGTGCACCGTGACGCGGGCGTCGGCGAGGACCAGCGGTCGCCACTCGGCGGCGCCGGTTCGGCCGTGTCCTGGGTCGACACCGATGAACACACGCCCTCCGACCCGCACCCGGACATGGCGGGCGTGCCAATCGACCGCCGCGCGTTGCCGGACCCGTCCGGTGCACCGCCAGGTTCGGTCAGCGAACCGCACGACCGTGGAGTGCCCGTGGATCTGGCCGAAGGGGACGATGCCGCGGTAGCCCATCCAGGGTTCGTGCAGCGCCGCACCCGATTCGGCCCACAAGGGACCAGCCCCTTCACCCATCTCCCAGATCAAGTCCGGGCGTTCGTTGAGCAACTCCGCGGCCTCGGTCGCCGAGGTCGGTTCTCCCAGGCGCTGCCAGGAGGCGAGCGTCAAACCCGCGTGCGTGACCAGTAGTTCTTCGCCCTCGGCGGTGCGTACGGCCTCGGCCACTCGCAGTCGTCCATCGGCCCACCACTCTCGTAGCCGCGTCACGTCGTCGTCCGCGAGAGGCTCGCGCCAGAAGACGTTTTCGCCGGGCAGGTATTGCGTCTCGTGGTTTCCGGCGAGCTGGATCCAATGCCGCTCGTCCAGCAGATTCGCCACGATGTCGAGCACGCGCGCGCTGTCCGGGCCGCGATCGACGAGGTCGCCGACCTGGATCACGGTGAGATCGGGCGGAAGTCCTTCTTCGGTGACGCCGAGCCAGGTCAAGGCCCGGCGCAGCTGATCCGGATGCCCGCCGACATCGCCGATGATGGCGACTTTTCCCATGACCACCCCCAAAGACAGCTGGTTGAAGCCAGCGTACGGACTCTTAGGGAGGTTGGTCTCGTTTGCGATGCGGCCTGTTGTGCCGGAGTGAAAGTGAGGCCTATGCCGTGGGCTTCGACGATCTGGTCGAGTTCTTCGCCGGGCTGGCGCGGGTGGGATGGCGAGCGGGTTACGAGTCCCTTGAGCACGACCTCCGGAACGGGAACATCTCACGAGTCTCAGTGGCACCGCCGGTCACGACTTGAGCGCGTGAAGGGCCCATCCTTGCGCCTAGTGTCTGCACCGGAAGTTCGCGCCGTTAATCCGTGTCGATAGCCGGCCGTTTCGCGCCTGGCCCGGGGGGCATGAGGTGCGTCGGGGGAGACCCCCTAGCGCCCCCCCGGGGGGGGGTAGAGTGGGTTGGGGGCACCGGACCC